>CAYLJQ010000236.1:0-9520 GCA_964383955.1 uncultured Heliomicrobium sp.
CCAATTTACTAATCTTAAACAGAAGGGAAGCCCCACAACTCCCCTCCTGATCAGGCCACACGACATCGTACGCAATAGTTGGGGGAGACCAAAATTCAACTTGTACAATTGAATTTTCGGCTTAACCATTGCGATGTAGCGAGTGACATGGGCAAATTCACCTTAACACCATTTGGCAACTGTAAATTGTTGTTGCCAGCACCCTTCTTTAACTTGCCCTATCTGACGGACGGAATTTCGCACGACGGAGAAAACCCTACAATGCGTACTTTTACCTGTTTTAGTGAAGAATCTCTCTGACAGCCGGGAAGTCTGTAAGGGGTAGGCGGGCAAGCGCGGAAAGGAGTTCTTTTTCCGCTTGCGGGCGAACGGTGCGCAGATCAATTACAAGCTGATTTTCGATGATGCGGGTGATGATTGGCGGGGAATTGAGCCGCAATTTTTCTTCCATCTGGTTGGGAGTCATTTTCAAGCTGGTCAGACTGATTAGCGTTGTGGGCAACTGAGTTTCCGGCGCTGAGCCTCCGCCGATGACAGAATGCCCGTCAATCAGTTTTAGCGTCATGCTCTCGTCTAATTTTTCCGCCTGGTCAATAAACGAGCTTGCACGGCGGGCGATGCTTTCTTTCGTTTCGTGAAGCGCAGCTTGAACCGGGATTTCTTCCAATGCTCGCCCGGCCAGATACGCTATGACAGTCGCTTCCAGGGCAGCATAAGTCAGCTTATCCACTCGCAAAGCGCGCATTAATGGATTCGACTTGATGCGTTTGATGAATTCCGCTTCGCCCAGAATGATTCCAGATTGCGGACCACCAAGCAATTTATCGCCGCTGAACGCCACAACTGAGGCTCCGGCTTTGATGGCTTGGGAAACGGTCGGTTCATCGTGAATGCCAAGCGGATTCAGATCAATCAGGCAGCCGCTACCCAAATCTTCAAACAGCGGCAAGCCGCGTTCATGCGCCAGTTTGGCCAAATCTTCAAGCGCGGGTTTTTCCGTAAAGCCGATGACGCGGTAATTCGACGGATGCGCGCGCAGAATGACTTTCGTGTTTTCGTTGATCGCGTTTTCGTAATCAGCGAGGCGCGTTCGATTCGTCGTTCCAACCTCGCGGATGCGCGCGCCTGATTTGGCGATCACGTCCGGGATGCGGAAGCTGCCGCCAATTTCGATCAACTCGCCGCGCGAAACAATGACTTCGCCGCCTTCGGCCAGCGTGTTCAAGGTTAGCAACACTGCCGCCGCGCAGTTGTTGACCACTGCCGCCGCGTCACAATGGAGCAACTCACGCAGCATTGCTTCGATTCCAGTGCCGCGTTTTCCGCGTTTGCCCGAAGCCAGATCGTATTCCAGGTTGCTGTAATCGCGGGCGACTTCGTTAATGGCCGTTAGCGCGGCTTCGCTCAGCGGTGCCCGGCCAAGATTGGTATGCAACACCACGCCAGTTGCATTGATAACTCGCTGTGTTTGCGTTTGCTGCCGACTGGCAAAACGCGCAGCCAACCGCTGTTCAATTTCTTCACACAGCTTTGCGGCGTCGGCCAAAGAATCAATATTGCCGTTTGAGCCAACCAGTTCCAGCCGAAACTCGTCCAGAACTTCGCGCAGACGATCCCGCACCGTCTCGCGCCCCGCCGAAGAAATAAGCAGTTGCAGCCCTTCGCGGCGCAGCAATTGGTCAATCGAAGGCAAATTTCTCAAAGCTGTTATGCTCATAATGAATGTTTTGAAGAATCGCGCCGGAGCATAATTCATCATATGCCGAGCGGCAAATTCGTCTGGGTACGCGATGCCTCCGGCTCGCGTCAGTAGGAAGTTGCCTATTTGCTTTCAGTTCGCCCTCTTGCCAGATCTCGCGAGCCGGAGGCATCGCGTACCCAGATGGCTGACAAAAAATCAGACCGCCCAACCGTTGATAAGATCAAACTCCCGTTCGATCTTTCCGGAGGAATCATGCAAGCGTTCAAAAAGTGGATTGTGTTTTTAATTGTTTTAGCCGCTTCCAGTTTTTATCTGTCCGGCAGCCATAGCAGTCAGCGAACTCACGCCAAAATCAGTCCTGGCCCTCCCCTGGGTTTCACCAATGCGCCGGGCGAAGGCAATTGCACCGGTTGCCATTACACTTTCGCGCTGAATTCCGGAGCGGGCAAAGTCGAAATCACGGGTTTGCCCGCAAGCTATGCATTGGGGCAAAGCTATTTGCTAACGGTAACGGTTTCGCATCCGACGGCACGTGCCTGGGGGTTTGAACTGACGGCGCTGGATGCAAATGGGACTTCAGCCACGATTGGCACACTGACCGCCACCAGCACGACAACCACGCTGAAACGCGAGTCTTCCGATTCGGGGCAACAACGAACCTATTTTTCACACAACGGCGAAGCGGGCATTGCCCAAGGCAAACCCGGATCAAACAGTTGGTCGTTGATGTGGACGGCTCCGGCAACGGCCATCGGCGACGTCACGTTTTACGCCGTTGGCAATGCCGCCAACAATCAGGTTTCACCCGAAGACGATTACATTTACACGACTTCAGTCAAAGTTCTGTCTCCGTCCGCAGCGAATCGCCCGCCGAGTTTTTCCGCAATGCCGGACCGCATGTTGGCCGTGGGCGACCGGATCAGTTTCACCATCGCCGCCAGCGATCCCGACAACAACCCGTTGACCATTACCGCTGGAAACCTGGCAAACGCGACGTTCGACCCAGTCGGCAAACGCTTCACGTTCACGCCGGCAGCCAGCCAGCTCGGAAATCAGCAAGTGATCTTCACCGCCAGCGACGGCCAGCTACAAACCCAGCAAGCCATGAAATTTCAGGTGCTCAGCGAAAGTTCGCAAGCGTTGGCCACGCTTTCCAAAACCAGCGGCCCTTCGCCGTTTCTGGATTTCAGCGGGGCTTCGACAATCGAATTGACTGCGCAAGGTTCATTCGGTGCCAATGCTGTCATCTTGTTCAACGGATTGCCGCTGAATTCGCAAATTGTCGCCAATGGATTGTCCGCAATGATTCCCGGCAGCGAACTGGGCAGCGCAGGAGCCTTTGTTGTGCGCGTACGGTTGGCGAATAACACATTTACAAATGCGCGCGCGCTGGCGCTGACTTCGGTGGTTGCGCCGATGACAGCGACTTCGGTTGAAGCCGCCAGTTATTCGGCGACGGTTGCGCCTGGGCAAATCATCGCCATGTTCGGAAACGATTTTGTAGCAGGCAGCGGCATCGCCATTGCGAACACCTTGCCGCTGCCGCGTTCGTTGCAAGCGGTTTCCGTGTACGTCAACGGTGTTGCAGCGCCGCTGTATTTCACGGCGGATACCCAGATCAATTATCAACTTCCGTATTCGACTTCTGCGGGGGTGGCTTCGGTTGTAGTGCTGCGCGATGATGGCGGCGCTTCTTACGGTTCTGTGAATGTTGCAACAGCCGCGCCCGCGCTGTTTGCCGCCGACTCTTCCGGCAAAGGGCAAGCTGCTGCACAAAATTCAGACTTTTCGCGCAACGGCGATCCAGTGATAGATTCGCAAACCAAACGCGCTCGCAAAGGCGATTACGTCGTTTTGTATGGAACAGGCGCGGGTGCGCAGTTCGTCAACGCCAGCAACAATCAACCGCTGACCATCAAAGACGGCGAAGCCGCCACCAGCAACCCGTTGGCAGCGACGGCCAGCCTGCCGACGGCAACGATTGGCGGCAAACCGGCGACGGTGTATTTCAGCGGATTGGCTCCGGGATTTGTCGGCCTGTGGCAGTTGAACGTTCAAGTTCCGGCAGATGCTCCGACCGGCGCAAACGTCGAAGTCGCCATCAGCTTCGGTGGGAAAACAGCAAATCGTATGACAATAGCCGTGGAATGATTCTGAAAATGAGAAATTGGCCATTACCCCTTGTGCATTAGCCATTAGCCGATGGGGTAAGAAAAGCAATTTACCCTGACCAATAATGGGTAATGTTCAATGGATAATGGCTAATGGGTTTCAAGCAAGGTCAGGATTTGTTTTGCCGCGCGTTCGGAAGCGTTGGCTTCGCCCAGCTTATCGCGGACTTCTGCCAAATCATTTCGTGCCTGAGTCATTCGAGCCGGATTATCCAAATAAGTAACAATCTCTTTTGCTAGCCGCTCGGCGTTTAAATCGTCTTGCAACAGTTCCGGTGCAATCTCTCTTCCTGCGATCAGGTTTGGCATCCCAACAAATTCCGTGTTGATCAGCGGCCAGAAAATGCGCCAGTTCAGCGACGAAGCTCTGTACACGACAATCAGCGGCGTTCCGATAATCGCCGTTTCCAGCGTCGCGGTTCCGCTGGCCACGACTGCCAAATCAGCAGCGGCGATGGCGTTGTAGGTGTCGTGTTCAATCAGTGTCAGGTTCGAAATCGAGTTGGTTTCAGCAGTGATTTCTTCGCGGTTGAAGGTGCGCGCCAGTGGCAGGATCAATTGAAAATGCGGATGCGTTTGGCTGAGCTTGGCGGCTGTTTCCAGCAAGGGCGGCAAAATGTGTTTTAACTCTGAATGGCGGCTGCCGGGTAACAACGCAACAATCGGTTTCGCAGGATCAAGCTGGTGCGTTGAACAAAACTCCTGACGACTGGCGGTGACAACCACGCTGTCCAGCAATGGATGGCCCACATATTCGACTTCGACGCCGCGTTGGCGGTAATACTCCCGCTCAAACGGAAGGATGACCAGCATCTTTTCCACGTCGCGCCGGATGCCGCGAATGCGATAACTTCGCCAAGCCCAAATCTGCGGGCTGATGTAATACACGACGCGGTGGCCATCTTGACGCAAGCGTTTCGCCAGTCGCAAATTGAACTCGGGCCAATCAATCAGCACAACCAAATCGGGTTTTCGTTCTCTGGCCGCATCGCGCAAACGTCGAAAAACGCGCAGGAATTTTGGCAACGCCTTGGCCACTTCCAGCGCGCCCATAATCGCAACTTCGCGGGCGTCAACCAGCGTTTCAACTTCCGCCGAACGCATTTCGTCGCCACCTGCGCCGAAGAATTCAAACTGAACATCCGGCCGCAAGGCTCGCAGAGCCGCCGCCAGCTTTGCTCCGTGTTTGTCGCCGGAAGCTTCGCCGGCGACCATCATCAGTCTGAGTTGAGAGTTGGGAGTTGGGAGTTGGGAGTTGGGAGTGAGTGTTTCCAGCCAATAGGTTTGTTTATGATGCAGGCTTTCAAATTTTTCTAGTTCGCGGCGTGCCTCTGCTTCGGTGGCAAATTCATCAATTAGGAATCGCCGTCCATTGTCATCTTGCCGAAACAGTTGCCATCTGGTTTCCATTGCTCACCCGGTTACATTTTGCCCGACAACATCAAAACACCGATGACAATAAAGGCGATAGCTGCGGCTTTGTGCAGATATTCAGCGTTGATGTAATTGGCAAGCACGCTGCCCAAGACAACTCCAATCAGCGAGACAGCGGCTAGCGCCAAAGCAGAACCAAAAAAGACAGCCATGGGCTGTTTGGTTTGCGCAGCCATCGTGATGGTCGCCAACTGAGTCTTGTCGCCGAGTTCCGCCAAAAAGATCAGCCCGAAGGTCGTCAAAAAAGTTTTGAAGTTCAGTTCGCTCATGTTTTTAGCTCCGGGTCAGTAAATTTCCGGTTCGCCTTCGGGCCGAGTCCGCCAGCGGCGATGAATCCATAACCATTGATCAGGATAACGGCGGACGATGGATTCGATGACTTTGGTGTAATTGGCAGTGTTGGCTTGCACGTCTTCGTCGCGGTTGCCGGTGTTGATCGTTTCAACCGGCGGTTCAAAATGCAGCCGATGAATCTTTGCGGCTTCGTCCCAGACGATGTAGCCGGGCAAAACGATTGCGCCTGTCCTCAGTGCCAAGGTCGCGACTCCGGCAGTCGTGCAGGCCGGAATGCCAAAGAAGTCGCAAAAAACACCTTCTTCGCGCGAAGCGTTCAGGTCGGCCAAAATGCCCACGACGCCACCGGATTTCAGAGTCTTCAATACTTCGCGGACAGAATTCTTTTTATCAATGCTGCGATTGCCGAAGCGCGTGCGGTTCGATTCGGCCAGATGTTCAACCAGCGGATTGTCTACGCGCCTGGCCAGAAACGACATCGGATGCCCATAAATTGAATGCGCGAAAACCGACAATTCCCAGGCACCGATGTGGCCGGTCAGCAAAATCACGCCTCGGCCTGAAGCTTCGGCTTTTAAGTAATTTTCCAGGCCGACATAACTCACGACGGATTCGATATTTTGCCGATTGAGTTTGGGAAACTGGCTGACTTCGCCCAGCAGGCGGCCAAGATTGCGAAACGTGCCGCGCTTGATTCGCTGACGTTCGGCTTCACTGATTTCAGGAAATGCCAGCCGCAAATTGGCTTCGGCGTGGCGGCGCAAGTGCGGCAACACGGCGTAAGCGATTGCGCCAACAGCTTTTGCGCCTTTAATCGCCAGCCAGCGGGGAAACAGTCTAACGCCATGCAGAATTGCCCAGGCAATGGCGAATTCGATATAACTTCGCACCCATCCGCGACGGCGAATCGCTTCTTTGGCCGTTTCTGAATTGTCTCGGTTGTTTTCCAATGCCACTTGATACAAGCGGGGCGAAGCTACCACGCGCTACAAAAACCTGTCAATTTGCGCTCCTTCGCGGGCTGAATAGAATGGCTGGGAAATATTTCTGTGTGTTGAAAGAGGTTTTACTTGAATGGCAAAGCTGATTCCGGTCGTGGCGCTGGCTGAGCTGAAAAACAAACAGCCGGTATGCGCCGAACACCGTGGTGTGCCTTACTGCATTATCAAAACCGAAGAAGCAGTAACCGCGTTTGTCACCATTTGCACGCACAAAGACCTGGCGATGTTTCCGCCGCTGGTGAAAAAGGATTGTCTGGTTTGCCCGCATCATGGCGTTGGTTTTGACTGCCTGAGCGGTAAGATCGTGAAAGCCCACGGCAAAGATGCCGACCCGCTGCCCAAAGTCGCGATTGAGGTGATTGACGGCACCGTTTATCTGCAAACGCGCAAGCGGCATCGCAAGCTGATCCCAAAATCCGAGCGCAAATGGGTGGCGAAGCAAGCGAAAAAGTTGGCGAAAAAGCGCCGCAAGGCTGAGCAACAAGAAAACGATTAACGCCGTTTGGCAATTTAAGAAGCAAGCGGCAATTTACAAGGAATCATTTACGAAGTGAGCAATCAAACAAAAGCTGTTATTTGGGATTTAGATGGGACGTTAATCAACTCCGTGGATCATCATTGGGACGCCTGGCGCGAAGTGATGGCTGCTGAAAACATCACCCTGACGTTTGAAGAATTCGTTGCCGATTTCGGCAAACGCAACGACGAAATTTTGCTTGGAAGAATTGATCCAAACATGTCTGACGCGGAAGTTACCCGCATTTCATTGGCGAAAGAAGAAGCCTATCGCCGCTTTATGCGCGCCAAGGGACTGGTGCTGTTGCCCGGCGCGGAAACCTGGTTGCGGCAATTGAAAGCCGATGGCTGGCGACAAGCACTGGGCACATCGGCTCCGCAGGGAAACATTGACGCCGCGTTTGACGTGCTGAACATCAAACAGTTTTTTGACGCCATCATGTCCTCTGAACAGGTCAAAGCCGGAAAGCCTTCGCCGGATGTGTTTCTGGCGGCGGCGGCGCGAATGAAGGTTTTGCCGGAAGATTGCATTGTCGTGGAAGATGCGCCCGCAGGTGTTGAAGCCGCTCGGCGAGCCGGAATGAAATGCGTTGGCGTGTTGACGACGCACGACGAATTGAAAGCGGATTGGGTTTTTACCTCGCTTGATCAAATTCCCACGAACTTTTTCGCAAATGTGAATCGCTAACCTGCTTGCTACCGCGCGGTATTGATTCAATTGTATGAACCGCACAGACCGATTACTCGCCATCGTCCTGGAATTGCAGCGCAACGGATCGCAGCGCGCCGAAGATTTGGCTGCGACGTTTGAAACCAGCAAGCGGACGATTTACCGCGACATTCAGGCGTTGTGCGAATCTGGCGTGCCGGTTGTGGCGCAGGCGGGCATAGGCTATTCGCTGGTCGAAGGCTATTTTCTGCCGCCGCTGAGTTTCAACACAGATGAAGCGACGATGCTGCTGCTGGGCAGCAAGTTTGTCGCCGACCATTTTGACGCCCAGTACCGCGAAGTTTCGCAATCCGCCAGCCGCAAAATCGAAACGGTTTTGACGGACAAACTGCGTGACGAAGTCGCTTACCTGCGCGATTGCATCAGTCTGGTCGCGACGGAAACCTTGGCCAGTGGCGCTTCGGCAAAATTTCTGCCAACGCTTCGCCGCGCCATCATCGAGCGAAAAACGGTCCGCTTTCATTACCATACGCGTTATTCAATGGATCGTTCCCAGGCGAAAAAGACGCGTGATGCCGATCCGTATGGCATCGTTCATTACGGCGACGCCTGGTATTTGAATGGGTTTTGCCATTTGCGGCGAGAACTTCGCCAGTTTCGGCTTGATCGAATGTCCAACCTGCAATTGCTGGACAACAGCTTTGACCGGCCTGCCAATCTGAAGCTGGAGCCGCCGGAGGATGATGACCGCAATGTGATCGCGCGGGCATTCTTTAGCTCGGATACCGCTCCCTGGGTTCGCGAATCGCGCTCGTATTACATCACCCGGATGGAAGACGTTCACAACAGTCAGTTCGAAGGCTTACTGGTCACACTGACGGCTCACGCCGAAGCTGAACTTGTTCCCTGGCTGCTGAGTTGGGGCGGACAGGTCGAAGTTATGGAGCCGGAATCGCTGAAACGTCGTTTGGCCAGGGAAGCGAAAAAAATCTACGAAAAATATTCTGACTGAAAATCCTGCTGACATAGGGTTGTCACTCGGTCCTGGTACATTCCTCTTCGCTTGAGAGACGTAACGTAATACCCGAAAACAAAACTCATTCAACGAAGGAGAACGAAGATGAACAAGGAATCTCTGTTAGGACAACGCGCGTATTTCAAAATGGTTCATGGCGTGACATTGCGGCTGATTGGCTGTTTCGACGATGCCGATCTGGATTACCGCCCGCAATCCGGGATGCGATCCGTGCGCGATCTGATTATGCATATGTACGGCATGCAGAAAGTTTGGTCAGAAGACATTCGCAAACCAAAGATCACCCCGGAATCGGAAAATCGCTCTATCCCGGAAACCGCAGAAGGCAAAGCCGAAGCCGCCAAACTAAAGACCGTCGCCAATTTGCAAGCCTTTGCCAAAGAAGCGCATTTGGCCCTTGATGAAGCGCTGACCGCAATCACACAAGACGAATTGGCGGGAAATGTTGAAACCCCGTTTGGCAGTTTTCCGCGCTGGCAAATGTTTATGTTCGCGTACGACGAACATTGGCATCATCGTGGGCAGCTTTACACGTATGCGCGGCTGTTGGGGAAACAGCCGCCAATGCTTTACGACTACGAAAATTCGCCAGCCTAAGTCGTGATTGCTAGCCGAGACGAACTTTCAACACAAAAAAGGGGCGAAGATGAATCTACAGTCTTTGGTCAAAGACTATGCTGCTTACAATCTATGGGC
>CAYLJQ010000237.1:0-2981 GCA_964383955.1 uncultured Heliomicrobium sp.
GCATCTGGCACAGCGGCCATTGCTTCCATCTTTTTGCCGGTCAGATAAAACGCCTGAATTTGATCGGCGGCTTCCTGATACCCATAACGGCAGGCGATGTCGTAATAAAAGTTTTTGCCTTTTGCGCCCATTCCGCCGATGTAAAGCGCCAGCGTAGGTTTGATCTGGTTACGGCAGGCGTTCAAGTCATCGCCCATGACAATGTGAACCGTTGGTGCAATGTCGAAGTTCGTCAGGTTTTTTGTGCTACTGGATTTCGCGAACCCTTCGTCCAGCCATTCGCGATACACATTCATGCGTTCCGGCGAAAAGAAAATCGGCAGCCATCCATCGGCGATTTCTGCTGAAAGCGCGACGTTCTTTGGCCCGACAGCCGCCAGGTAAATCGGAATGCTGTTGCGAAACGGATGAATGATGGATTTCAGCGGTTTGCCCAAACCGGTGCCGCCTTTGCAGGGAATGTCGTAATGTTCGCCGTGAAATTCCAGCGGCTGTTCGCGCTTCCAGATCGTTCGCATAATTTCAACGTATTCACGCGCCCGCGTGACGGGTTTGCCATAGGGAACCCCGTGCCAGCCTTCGACGACTTGCGGGCCTGAAGCGCCAATGCCGACCAGCATTCGGCCTTGTGTCAGCAAATCAATCGTCATTGCTGTCGCCGCCGTCATGGCCGGAACGCGGGCCGTCATCTGCATAATTGCCGTGCCGACATTGATCTTTTCGGTTTTCGCCGCCAGCCAAACCAGCGGGCTGACTGCGTCTGAACCGTAAGCTTCCGCCGTCCAGAGCGAATGAAATCCAAGACGATCCGCTTCCTGCGCCAATGCCACGTTATCCACGGGCGACGCGCCCCAATACCCGACATTCAATCCAAGCCGCATGGTGCCTCCTGATTGGTATTACATCGTTAAACTGATTTCTGAAATTTGTTTGAGATAACTGCTGGAAGCTTTCTTTGCTGAAGCTTCAACGCGATTTTGCCACAGCCACTCAGCGACTGTAGCCGAATCGGATTGTTTGTCGTGTTCGGCCTGAACAGCCAGCCGAGCAGCGTAAAACAAATAAACCATTCGGTCGGCCAAATCCCTGAAAAAGACCCCGGCTGACAGTTCATCCAGCGCCAGCACGCTTTCAAGCTCGCCGCGCAACTCTTCCAGCTTCGCCAAACCGCGCGCTTTCCGCTCAGCGTTCGAAAGCAAATCGAAAGTCTGCCGAATTGCTTCGAAATAAGCTTCATGCAATTTGTATCGTTGGCAATCGCGCACCGATTGCGCCATTAACGTTCCGTGCGCGCCTTCCCAAGCTTCGAAGATCACCGAATCGCGCAGCAATCGCGGCAGCACGGAAAAGTTTTCCATCGCGCCGTTGCCGCCCAGAACTTCAATCCCTTTGCGAATGACATCGGTTGCCGAAATCGAGCTGCGGTATTTGTTCAGGTTGATGATCAACCGGAAAAACTTCTTTGTCGTTTCGTCGGCGCGTCCGGCTTCGATCTCGTCGCGCAAATGTGCCAGGTACAGACTGCCGGAGGTTATGGCCACGGTCTCGGCTTTCATCTCTGCCAGAACTTGCTGAATCAGCGGGAAGGTTTTGATCGGTGTGCCAAAAGCTTGCCGATGCTGAGCGTACGTCCAGGCAATGACGTACGCGCGCCGAGCGGCTCCGGCGGAACCGACGGCGTTATACAGCCGCGAAGTGTTGATGACGAAATCCATCGCGTGCTGAAAGCCTTTTCCGGCTTCGCCGATTTGATAGCCGACGGCGTCTTTGAAATCCATCTCCGCGGTGGCCATGGATTTTGTGCCGAGCTTATCTTTCAAACGGCGAAGGTAAATTCCATTCAGCGAACCATCATCCAATCGTCGCGGAACCAGAAACAGTCCCAAGCCTTTGGTTCCAGCGGCTCCGCCCATTGGACGAGCCGTCATCAGGATTAAACCCGCCGAAGCGTTCGAGCAAAACCATTTTTCGCCATTGATCAACCATTTGTTGGCTTTGGCATCCAGCAAGGTCGCTGTGCAGGAGTTTGCGCCAACGTCCGAACCGCCTTGCACTTCAGTCAGAAACTGCGCGCCGTGCAGCAGTTGGTCATAGTCTGTATTCAGCAATCCAGGCAGATACTTCGCCTTTAGTTCTTCGCTGCCCGCATGCTGCAAGGTTTTGATGATTCCAGCCGTGCAGGAAACCGGGCAGTTATGGCCGGCTTCGCCGTTGTAAGAAGAAAGGTAGAACAAAGCCAACGCTAACAAATTACTTTGCGGCTGGGCGTAAGCGGCCATCACGCCTGAACCATAAATATGCCGGCCTGCAACGTGATGATCCATGGATTGCTGCAAGTTTTCCGTGCGTTCGCCCGTGACAGTAAACCGGTCAAGTCGCGGAAGGTTTTCTGCCAGATTCGCGCGCCGCGCAGCCGCGTCAACAATCGTGGCCGCGTCGTGGCCGAACTTCGACAAAGCGGACGCGTGCTGCTTCAAACCTTTTTCGCCCCACAACATCGCCAGCAGGCTTTGCAGATGCGCGTCTGTTTCATAAAAGTTATCAGGCTGGCTGCGCTCCCATCCGGTCAGATCAGCGCGGCCTTTTTCGACGGCAGATTCAGATGGACGGATGACTTCTCTGGATGGCGTGCTCATACGATTTCCTTGAACGCGGATTGAAAGCTTGCTGCAAGATTGCCCGGCAAAGATAAAGGCCGCAGACACAAGGCGCAAGAGCGAAGGTCACACACAACGTCAACAGCGGCTGACCAGCGGGTTATGTATATGGCAAATACAGATTGCTAGCCAAACATACAGCTACGCAAGGAACATTGGGACAAGGGGAATTGCTGGGCAATCATAGTTCTAGGGCTTAACTACTGAAATAGATGGCATTAGACAAACAAGCGTTTTCAGGAATTGCAGCGGCATCTTTGTTGCAACACCAAGTCGAGCAAAAGTAGTAAAGAAAATATAGAAAGCGGAATGGAGGCTAAACAT
>CAYLJQ010000237.1:2991-9504 GCA_964383955.1 uncultured Heliomicrobium sp.
ATGGTGAATGCAAAATCAGCAAAAACGGCAGAGACGGTTCAAGTGGTCGAAGTTTTTGACACGCCTGAAAAGGCTGAGCAGGCTTACGATCAATTACTGGAAATGGGGTATACCCAGGATGAAATCAACGTTCTAATGTCTGCGGAAACGCAGGCATTATTTAAATCAGGGAATCCTGTTGCAGCGAACGCTGCGGGGGCTGAAGTACCCCATGCAACTGAAAAAGTTTTGGGCGGTGCAGGCGCAATTTCTGCTGCAGGCGCGCTTTCAGGGGCAATTGCCGGGGTCGGCGCATCCATCATTGTTCCAGGTTTGGGGCTGCTAGTTGCTGGGCCACTGGCTGCTCTTGGAGCCGGACTGGGCGCGGCTCTTGGCGCTATGTATGGCATTCCGTTTAGCGAAATGGCTGGGAATGAAATTGCCAATAATGAAGCCAAGATTCAGGAAGGGAAGAATTATGCGTCCAGGATTAAGGAAGGGAAGATTCTGATAAGTGTTGTTCCGCGTTCGCCGGAAGATCAAGAAAAAATTCAACGCGTTTGGAGTGCAATCTGATTTCTAACAAAGGCAGATAGAAAATGAACAAGAAGAAAAAACCGGCTCCTCAGGTTCCTGAGCAGCCGGTTCCACAACCTGCGCCGATATTTCCGGGAGATCCAATTGTTACTCCAGAAGAGCCGATGGTGTTTCCCGGCCAGCCGCACGATCCCACTGAACCTGATCCTGAGGACCCAAAAGCTCCTAGAGTTCCCGAAGACAAGCCAGACCTTACCTAAAACCAAAAAGCTACCCTGCCAAGAAAATTTGCCAGAACCTTGCGCCGCCTAAGCAAAGCCAGTAAAAGATGCGCGCGAGTTATCAAGCCTTTTATTTCCAAACTGAATCGAAGGAGAAACAATGCCTGGACGTTTGTGCCTGCGTATCGCGCTTGGGTCATTGCTGGTTGCGGCGATCATTTTTACCGCTCGGCAGCTTGTCATTTCAGCGAATTCTGTCCCGCCAGCGCGTGAGGTGAAATTCAAAAAGACGGTGCTGGACCGCGAATTTCGATCTGAAGGCGTTGCTGTTGCCGATGTGAACAAAGACGGCAAGTCGGACGTGTTGGCCGGGAACCTTTGGTACGAAGCGCCGAATTGGACGCTGCATGAAATTGCGCCTGCGGGAAAATTCGACGCCGCCAAAGGCTACAGCAACAGCTTCGTTAACTTTGCGATGGACGTAAACCGCGACGGGTGGATGGATCAGATTCGCATTGGCTTGCCGTTCGACCATAAAGTTCTGTGGCTGGAAAACCCAAAGGGGAAAAGCGGTCATTGGGCGGAACACGTGATTTTCCGTAATGCCTGCAACGAAAGCCCGACACTGGCGCGGCTGTCCGGCGCAGGCAAAGACCCTGTGATGGTGTTTTCCTTCGATGACGCGCAAATGGCTTGGTACGAATTAGGCAAAGACCCGAACGCTGAATTCATTGCGCACACGATTAGCGATAAGTTTCCGAAAGACAAATCCAAAGACGCTGGCGTGTTTCGGTATTCGCATGGGCTTGGCGTCGGCGACATCAATGGTGATGGCCGTCCAGACGTGCTGATTCGCGGCGGTTACTGGGAAGCTCCTGCCAATCCGCGCCAGCCGAACTGGAAATTCGTCCCGAAAAACTTTGGCGATGAAGCTGCGCAAATGTATGTGTACGACGTGGACGGCGACGGATTGAATGACGTGCTTTCCAGCTCCGCGCACAAAGTTGGCATCTGGTGGCATCAGCAACAAAAAGACGGCAGCTTCAAAACGCAGACGATTGATTACAGCTTTTCGCAATCGCATGCGCTGGAACTGGTGGACATAAACGGCGATGGCTTGAAAGATTTGGTGACGGGTAAACGCTTCTGGGCGCACGGCCCAACGGGCGATATAAATCCCAGCGATCCGGCGGTTGTGGTTTGGTTCGAACTTCAACGAAAAGGCAAAGAAGTCAGTTGGATCAAACACGAGATTGATAACGACAGCGGCGTTGGAACCCAGTTCGCCGTTGCCGACCTGAACGGTGATAAGCGACCCGACATCATCACGTCGAACAAAAAAGGCGTTCATGTGTTTGTTCAGCAAAAGTAGCTCTTAATCATTGACTCAAAATTCTTATGGCACCTCGCGTAGTCATAGATACGAATGTTGTAATTGCTGCTCAGTGATCCCTGAGAGGCGCTTCGGCAAAGCTAATGTCCTTGCTTGGTCTGGGTTGTTTTGAGCTCGCTGTTTCCGTTCCTTTGGTGCTGGAATATGAAAAAGTCTTGTCGCGGCAGCGATTAGAACTTGGGCTTAGCCAACAGGATGTTGCTGATTTGATTGATACCGTTTGCTTATTGGCGACGCATCAAAAGATTCATTTTCTTTGGCGGCCTTACTTGCGAGATGAGAAGGACGAGTTTGTTTTGGAACTTGCTGTAGCTGCCGGTTGTGGCTATATCATTACTTATAATCGGCGTGATTTTGACGGTGCTGACAAGTTTGGTATCAAAGTGATAAATCCGCGCGAGTTTTTGGTAGAGATAGGAGAACTAAAATGAGCACGTTGAATTTGACGCTGCCACAATCTTTGCAAGATCAGGTGGAAAGCCTGGCGAGTAAAGAAGGCATATCGGTGAGTGAGTTCATTTCTCTGGCGATTGCCGAAAAGTTGGCATCATTGGCCACTGTTGATTATTTGGCAGCGCGAGCTAAGCGCGGTAGTCGGGAAAAACTGCTGGCTGTATTGGCCAAAGCTCCCGACGTTGAACCAGAAGATTTCGACAAGCTTTAATTACCTGCCTCAATGCAAATCACAAAAAAGAAAATTTATGACGTATGCGTCGTTGGTTCAGGCGCGGCGGGCGGATTTATGGCCAAGGAACTGACCGCCGCCGGAGCCGACACTGTATTGCTGGAAGCCGGAGCGCGTGGCCGCCTGGAAGACTTGCACATTCACGATTGGGCGTATGACTTGCCCAAACACGGATATGGTTTTTTCAAACAGGCTTCGCTGTATCCCGATGACGTTCGTTCTGGCATTGAATATCGCGGCGACCGGATCAGCGTGGATCGCATTCGCACGCTCGGAGGCCGAACGTTTCACTGGAACGCCGTCACATTGCGGTTTGCGGCGGATGATTTTCGCGAACGTTCGCTGCACGGCATCGAAGAAGATTGGCCGATCAACTACCAGGAGGTCGCGCCGTTTTACGATTACGTCGAACGCGAAATGCATGTGTTCGGCACGCGCGAAAACCTGGAAGTTTTGCCCGACGGAAATTTTGTCGCCGAATCGCCACGGCTTCGCTGTTCAGAATATCTGGCGCAAAAGAAAATTGCGCCGCTTGGCATCAAGATGATTCCGGTGCGCAAAGCCGTCTTGTTGAAAAGCCGAAAGGGAAGAGGCGCTTGTCATTTCTGTGGCCATTGCATGGATGTTTGCGACGTACGCGCGGTGTGGTCTTCGGACGTGACCGTCATTCCTGAAGCGATGGCGACGGGCAAACTGACGCTGAAAACAAACGCGCTGGCGCGGGAAATTCTAGTCGGCAAAGACGGCCTGGCTTCGGGTGTATCGTTCGTCAATCGCGTCACCGGTAAAGAAGAGCAGGTTTTCGCTCGCGTCATCGTGCTCGGCTGCGGAGCCGTCGAATCGCCGCGCCTGCTGCTGAACTCCAAAAGCGAAAAGTATCCGAACGGCTTGGCTAATTCGAACGATCTGGTTGGGCGATACTTTGGCGGCCACATCAACACCGGAGCGACGGCGTACCTGAAAGACCTGGTTGGCAAAAACACCTGGGCAGGCGATGGCATGACCGATCACGCCTACATTCCGCGTTACAACCAAACACGCGGCAAAAAAGATTACGTCGGCGGCTGGGGCATGCAGATGAATTATGCCAGCTACGCGCAGGCGAATCAGGCCAAATCGGTTGGCGGGTTCGGCGCAGACTACAAACGGCGCGTTCGCGATTTGCAACCGGCGGTGTTTCAAATCGGTGCCTGGGGCAAAGGCGAACACCGCTTCGACAACCGCATCACCGTTGATCCCGCCAAAACCGACAAACACGGCATCCCAATTCCCATCGTGAATTTCAACTGGGGCGAAAACGATCTGAAGCTGTTCAAGGAAATGCGCGACGGGCTGTACGAAGTGATTGATGCCTGCAACCCGGAACTGGTCATTCGAGGCAGCGACACGCCCGGCGGCTTCGCCAGCCACGAAGTCGGCAGTTGCCGGATGGGTGTTGATCCGAAACGATCTGTGCTGAATGCCTACAATCAATCGCACGAAGTCAAAAACCTGTTTGTCGTAGACGGCAGCAGCTTCACAACCTTTTCCGAAAAGAATCCGACGCTGACCATCGCGGCGCTTTCAGTGCGGGCAGCGCGCTACATTGCCGAGCAACGTAAGAAAGGCAACCTGTAAGTCTCAGCCTCCGGCGGCGGCATCTTATAGAATTCTCTGCCAAGCCTGATTTGGGTCGCCGCTTATTCGAGCAAAGTCATTCGGTCGCAAACCTTTGTTGTTCTTGTGGAGAGAACTTTCTCAAAGCCCGTTGACGAGCCAGTGCCAAAATTATTTCAGGAGAAGCAAAAGATTCATACGGGTGAATAATCGCTGTTCCTCCATAATCTGCCGTCACAATCCATTGGCCGTTGGGACTAAATCTGGCTACTAGTACCATTTTGGAGTTGCCTTCAAGCACTGAAAGTTGTCGCCCAGTTTCAGCTTCCCAAACAAACGTTCGAGAAGTAGAAGCAAACTGTTCACTTGCATTACTACGATCACCGCTTGCAGAAACGACCCATTTGCTGTCTGGGCTGAAAGCAATGGAACTTACCGATGACGGGTGCCCGATAAACTTCTGGACTTCGCGCCCAGAAGCCCATTCATGAATATGAATTTCTTCTGGTTGGAATGGCATAAAACTACCTGCCGGCATTGCAAACCACTTGCTATCAGGACTGAGAGCAATAATTTCTGACCCGCTATGCGGAGTAACGACTGCGATTTTGCGACTTGAAGGCACGTCCCAGATAACTTTAGGCAACCCGCCGGAGCTAATTGTCATTACCCTGCTACTATCAGGACTAAATATCGGCTGGTTGTATATCTCACTTTCTAGCTTATCAAACTTGATTTCACTGACCTGATTCCCCGAATCAACTTCCCAAAGCCTTGGAAAGTCGCCATTTATAGATTGATCACCGGTTAAAACCCATTTCCTATTGGGACTGAACGAAGCCCAGTAAATAGCTGGGGGTGGTATTGAGTGCTTCGAAATTAGCCTGCCCGATGGCACCTCCCAGGTTCTCGTTCCGCCCTGCCAATCAACGCTGATAATTGCCTTACTATCCAACGTAAAGATGGCGGTCCTGAAAAGTAGACTTGTGTCTTCATCTTTTGGTGATGGGTTTTTAAGTTCAGCCATCTGACGACCAGTGGCTAGCTCCCAAATCTGGGCCTTGAAGTTCGCATCTTTAATCAGCAACCATTTGCTATCAGGGCTAATTGAAACAGAAGCATCTTTTTCAAATATGTGGGCGCCGATTTGGGAAATCTGTTTCTGCGAAGCCCAGTCCCAAATGAGAATTGAATTGTTGATGTCATCAGTGCCGACAATAATCAACAATTTGCCGTCAGGGCTGAAAAACGTTTCATTCATAAAGCCATCAGACCCATGAATTTTGATCGCCTGGCGAGTAGGAGCCGCGTCCCAAACTTGAGCCGCGCCGTCACGGGTAACTGTGACGATTCGTTTGCTATCAGAACTGAAGGCTGCGCTTTCAATGTTCGCAGGGGTATAGGATTCACTTTCAACCTTGCCGGGAATCATACTGAGCTGATTCACCAGATCGCCTGTCTCTGCATTCCAAATTTTCGCGGATGCATCACCGCTTGCAGTAAGTATGTGTTTACCGTCAATGCTAAATACAATTGTGCTGATCTGATCTGTGTGGCCTTTGAGAGTGGTGATTCGCCGCCCGGAATCCGCTTCCCAAACCTGTGCTGTACCATCCTCGTTGACTGTAGCAATTCGTTTGCTGTCCGGGCTGAACCTGGCAGAATTACTGTCACCGTTTACAGCATAAGAATAAGACCCGGAAAGTTCAGCAATCTTATGCCCTGTCACTGAGTCCCAAATTATCGCTTGGCTTTCCCTGCCAACAGTGAAAATGCGTTTGCCATCAGGGCTAAAATTGGCATCCGAGATTTTTTTTGCAGGAGCTTTCAATTCCATCAATTGTTGGCCTGAAAGTGCATCCCAAATCTTTACTGGCCTATCTGATCCGGCAGTTACAACCCGTTTACCATCCGCACTGAAAGCGGCTGTGTCGAAGCTGCCATAAATTTCTCCAAGCACAGAGACGCAGTTACCCGTGTCAATGTCCCAGACTGTAACGGGTTTATCATTTTGGATAGCGGCCAGCAATTTTCCATCGCCACTCAAAGCCCCAGCCTGAATATCTATCCCATTATTTTGGTCAAGTGCGACTGCAAGCTTG
>CAYLJQ010000238.1:0-9435 GCA_964383955.1 uncultured Heliomicrobium sp.
GGCTCGATTGACGAATCGGCGTTGGAAAAACTCAGCCAGATAAAAGGCGTGTCGCAGGTAGAGCCCGAACGCTCGTTCCAAATTGCGCCGCCAGACAGTGACGTTCAGTAACGAAAAATCGCAAACAAAAGGGACTTAGAGACTATGGCCGGTAACGGTTCGGGTGGCGATTACACTCTGGAAAAATCACTGCCCAGCAATGTGGACGCCGAGCGGATGATTCTCGGCGTCATCTTGCTGGATAATGTGACGATCAACCAAGCCGTTGAGCATCTGAAGCCCGACGATTTCTTCCTGCCTTCGCATCGCCGCATCTTCGAAAAGATGATCAAGCTTTACGAGCAAGGAGGCGGAATTGACCCGCTAACCTTGCAGGAAGAACTGCGTAAAGCAGGAGAGCTTGATCAGGTTGGTGGGCCTGCATATATCGCTTCGCTGTTTGACGGTGTGCCGCGATTTTCCAACATTGCTAGCTACGTCAAGATTGTCAAAGGCAAGGGAATGTTGCGCAAACTGATTGGCGCAGGCAATCAAGTGATGCAGATGGCGTTTGACGACGAAGAAGAGCCGGAACAAGTTCTTGATCGAGCCGAGCAACTGATCCTTTCCATTGCCGAAGACCGCATCAAACAAGGCTTTGTTCACATCGGAGACGTCGCTGAAAAACAACTCCAAAACATCGAGGAAATCGCCGCCCACCAACAACTGGTGACAGGCGTCGCCACAGGCTTTACAGACCTGGATTACATGACTTCGGGCTTGCAGCGGGGCGACCTGATTATTGTCGCGGCTCGTCCAAGCATGGGAAAAACCGCCTTCGCGCTGAACATCGCGCAAAACGCGGCGCTGGGACAGGATTCGTCGGGTCGCATTCACGAAGATCGCAAGAAAGCCGTCGTCGGAGTTTTCTCGCTGGAAATGAGCAAGGAGCAATTGGTTCAGCGCTTGATGTGTTCCCAGGCGCAAGTGGACGCGCACCGCTTGCGCAGCGGAATGCTTAACAAAGACGACTGGCGGCGGTTGGCGCTGGCGGTCGGCGAACTTTCCCAAGCGGATATTTTTCTGGACGACACGCCCGGCATTAACACGCTGGAAGTTCGTGCCAAGGCGCGCAGGTTGAAGAACGAACAAAAGCGTCTTGATCTGCTGATTATTGACTACCTACAGTTGATGAGCGGCAAGGGCCGTGTGGAATCGCGCCAGCAGGAAGTGTCCCAGATTTCACGCGAATTGAAGATTCTGGCCAAGGAATTAAATGTTCCGCTGATTGCACTTTCACAGCTTTCGCGCGCGACTGAAACCCGCACTGACCACAGGCCACAGCTTTCTGACTTGAGAGAATCCGGAGGTATCGAGCAGGACGCGGACGTCGTGATGTTCATTTACCGCGAAGAAGTCTACAAGCCTGAAACCGAAAAGCAGAACATTGCCGAAATCATCATCGGTAAACAGCGTAACGGGCCGATTGGCAGCATTGAACTGGTTTTCCGCAAGGCCCTCACACGCTTTCACGACATGTCACGCGATTCGATGGAATAAGGTTCATGCTGCAACTTACGAATCAACGTCCCACCTGGGCGGAAATTTCTCTTTCCGCTTTGACGGAAAACTACCAGACATTGAAACGGCATTTGGCCGTTACAGGAAAATCCATTCCGCTGATGGCTGTGGTCAAGGCAAATGCTTACGGCCACGGCGCGGCGGAGTGTGCGCGCGCGCTGGAAGCCATTGGCGCGGATTGGTTCGGCGTGGCATTGGTGGAAGAAGGCGTTGAATTGCGACAGGCGGGAATCCAACAGCCAGTGTTTTGTCTCGGTGGGTTTTGGCGCACGCAAGGCCAGTTGATTCTTGATCATAATCTGACTCCGGCGCTGTTCCGCTTGGATTTGGCAGAAGAGTTGAATGAACGTGCAAAAGCGGCCGGGCGCGTCGTCAATTATCATTTGAAAGTTGATACAGGAATGGGGCGATTGGGAGTGCAGCTTGATGATCTTGCGGACTTTGCGCAAGCGCTGATGGCTTTTGACCACATCAAAATGGACGGCGTCATGACACATTTTGCCGACGCTGACAGCGATGAATGCGATTACACAGAACAACAAATTCATCGTTTTGAACACGCCATTTCAACTTTGCGAGAAATCGGGTTTCAGCCTGGATGGCTTCATCTGGCAAACAGCGCGGGGCTGCACGCTTATCCCAAAGCCCACGGCAATTTGGCGCGTGCGGGAGCGGCAATGTACGGCCTGGTGCGCGACGTTTTGTCGCCCAGGCTGGAAGCTTTGCCGCTTCAGCCTGTCATGTCGCTGCATTCGCGGATCGTTCTGCTCAAAACTGTTCCGGCAGGAACTTCGCTTGGTTATGGCTCAACGTTTACGACTCTGCGAGAAAGCAAGATTGCAACCTTGCCGATTGGTTACGCCGACGGGTATCGCCGCGCCCTATCAAATAAAGGCCAGATGATTGTTCGCGGCCAGCTTGCGCCGGTTGTTGGCCGCGTCAGCATGGACCTGACGTTGCTTGATGTGACGGATGTGCCTGATGTTCGACTGGGCGATGAAGTCGTCTTGATGGGCGGGCAAAATGGCTTGAAAATCTCAGCCGAAGATTTAGCCGAGCGAGTCGGCACCATTTCTTACGAGATCGTCACAGCCATATCGGCCAGGGTTCCGCGTCTTTTTCATGAATCCCAAAAATGAGCCAATCGCAGTTTGACGGTTGGTCTGACCACGTGATATAACCCGCCGCGTCGAACGGCTGGAGTTGCTGACAGTTCTTTGACGCCAACGTCAGCCGGGTTCATACCTTCCAAAAACAAACAGTAGCAAATACAAAAGATAGTCGAAGCTTTGCTGGAAAAACTACAGACTGAAACCATCTGCGGCTGA
This sequence comes from uncultured Heliomicrobium sp., assembly GCA_964383955.1. Classification (GTDB taxonomy): domain Bacteria; phylum Acidobacteriota; class Blastocatellia; order RBC074; family RBC074; genus RBC074. The sequence continues at coordinate 2,889 of CAYLJQ010000238.1, forward strand.
ACCGCGAAAGGGATCATTGCCCTGTCAATGACGCCTGCTTTTACAGAGGGTTGCTGGCAGGCCTACAAAACACACGACGAGTTGGCAGCTTGTCGCACATCTTCTCTGAGGACACCAACAATGAAGAATCCAGTGAAAGCAGCAGTTAAAACAGGGATAGGAATAGTCTTGCTAATTTGTTTGGCAGGCGTTGCTTTGGCACAGGTTACGACCGGAAGCATTGTCGGCACAGTGCGAGACAACTCTGGCGCAGCAGTCAAAGGTGCCAAAGTGATCATTGTCGAAATCGGCAAGAGCAATTCATCAACCTACACGACGGATGATGAAGGTGGTTACACCGCGCCCTTTCTGATCCCCGGCACTTATAGCGTGACTGTCGAAGCCAGCGGCTTCAAAAAAGCCGTGACGAACAACGTTGTGGTGCAAATTGACCAGAAAGCGCGCATAGATTTCGCCGTTGAAATTGGTCAGTTGTCTGAAACCACAGTTGTTACTGCGTCGGTCAACCTGGTGAATACCGAGTCTTCCGAAATCGGCCAGGTGATTGAGGAACGCTCAGTCAAGGAATTGCCGCTGAACGGGCGTAACTTTGCGCAGTTGGTCTATCTGGTTCCGGGCGTGACGCCAGGACAACAAGGTGAGAATCTGTCTGGCGCTTCAACTTTCAATCCGCGCGCATCGTCGAACTTCAATTCGCTGGGGCATCATGCCAACTCGAACGGCTGGCTGATTGACGGAATTGATAACAACGAATACACGTTCAACACAGTGATCGTGCAACCGACGGTCGAATCCGTGCGCGAGTTCAAAGCGCTGACCGGCACCTTTTCCGCCGAATTCGGGCGAGGCGCGGGTGTTGTCGTGGTTTCAACCAAATCCGGTTCGAATGACCTGCACGGCGGGTTGTTTGAATTTATCCGCAACGACAAGCTGGATGCGTTTCAACATCAGTTCGTCAATCCGCGTCCGACCACCAAACCGCCATTCCGCCGCAATCAGTTCGGTGGCTACGTCAGCGGCCCTGTGATGTTTCCACGCTTTGGCGAAGGTGGCCCGGCTCTTTATAACGGCAAAAACAAGAGCTTTTTCTTTTTCGACTATGCGGGCTTGCGCGAAGTTCGCGGCACGACGTTCGTAAACAGTGTGCCAACAGCCAAAGCGCGCACCGGTGATTTCAGCGAATACCTGGGAGCAAATCTCTGCACCAACTCTGCGGGCGCGGCAGGCACATGCGGCGGAGCATTCACTGCGCCATTGATGGTTGCGAATACAGCCGGTCAAACGATTCAAGCGCGCGCGGGCATGATGTTCGATCCATTGACGACGCGTAACAATCCGGCCTTCAACGCAGCGCAAGCCGTCAGCGCGGCCAACCCGCAGATTCTGCGATCGGCCTTTGCCAACAACATCATTCCGGCGGCGCGCATCAATCAGGTTGGTTTCAATGTCGCCAGCATTTATCCGCTGCCGCAAAACAGCAGCCTGCAAAACAACTACACATCGGTGGTCAACCGCGATGTCGGAAGCAATGCCTTCACGTTCCGCTTTGATCACGAATTCAGCGACCGCGACAAATTCTTCGCGCGATACAGCCTGGAAAACTTCCGGCTGGACGCGCCGCAAGGTCAAGCCCAATGCTGTTTGCCGACGCCGGATTTTGCCGCCAGCAAATTTGAGCTGGGTCCATTTGTCGCAGGCATCCAGAACACAACGCTGCGCACACAAGGGTTGGCGCTGAACCACACGCACACATTTTCACCGAAACTGTTGCTGGAATTGCGGGCAGGTTTTGCCCGAACCAATCCGATAACAGTGCAATCCGACTTTGGCAGAAACGCTTCCACCTCGCTTGGAATTCAAGGGATCAATATTTCGCAGTTCACGACGGGGCTGCCCAACATCACCATCAACGAACTGACGGGCCTTAGCGGCGGACCGAATTTTCTGCCGGTAAATCCCAAACAGACGCATTACCAGTTCACCAGCAATCTGTTTTACACCATGAATAAACAAACGCTGAAGCTGGGCTATCACATGGTCATCCGCAAACCGTCGCCATTCACACAATCGAATACGCGTGGTGCGCTCAACATTGGCAACGATTACGTGCGCTTGCCGTTTTCGGCGGGTGCGGCAGTCAGCGGCACGGGAACAGGCCTGGCGTCGTTGTTGCTTGGTTATGTCAACAGTGGGTCGCGCGGATTTTTGAACGAAAACTATTACCTGACCAACAAAGAGTTTGCCGGGTTTATCCAGGACGACATCAAAGTCACCAGCCGTCTAACGGTCAACGCCGGGTTGCGCTACGAGGTGTACACGCCCGACGTCGAAAACCGAAACTTGATCGTCAATTACGATCCTCAGGCGATGCGTCTGATTTACGCGGGCGAAGAAGGCTATTCGCGTTCCGCAGGCAAGGAAACGCACTACAAAAACTTCGGTCCGCGGCTTGGCTTTGCCTATGACATGTTTGGCACCGGCAAAACCGTATTGCGTGGCGGTTATGGAATCAGTTATTTCCCCGAACCGTATGCTGCGGGCAATTTGTTGGGGCAAAACATTCCGCTATCGGTGTCGCAGACGTTTGCAAACGATGTGACGCCAGCGAACTTTGGCACCGTGACCTTGATCAATCGCCCGTTCCCGACACCGGTGTTGGCCAAACCGACGACAACCGCAGCGCTGAACGCCGTGACGCCAACGCCGACTATCATTGGGCACGAGTTTTCAAACCTGACGCCTTACGCGCAAAGCTACGGCTTGAACATCGAACGCGCGTTGACCAACAGCATCGTGCTGGAAGTCGGTTACGCGGGCAGTCGAGGCATTCATATCCCGGTGTTTTACAACATCAACGAAGTTCAACCCGGCGCGGGCACACAAGCTTCGCGGCGATTGGTTCAACCGTTGAGCAACATTCCGAACATCAACATCGCGCAGTTTCGCAATTCCTCCAGCTACAATGGCCTGCTGGTCAAAGCGAACAAGCGGTTCAGCGGCGGATCGAACTTTTTGTTTAGCTACACATTCGGGAAATCGCTGGATTACGGCGGTTCGCCCGCCAGCGGCGGCGGTTCAGTCGGCGGCCCGCAAACATACACCAATGTCAAAGCCGGTCGCGGCCCATCGGGATACGACGTGAAGCATCGCGCCGTGTTCAGTGCCGTTTATGAATCGCCTTTCGGCAAAGGGAAGAAATGGTTGACCGGAGGGCCGTTGGCCTACGTTTTGGGCGGATGGCAGACAACAGGAATTGTGACCGGGACGACCGGACGTCCGTTCACGGTGTTTCTGCAAAACGGCGTCAACAACGGAGCGCCGAGTTGGCCGAACCGCATCGGCAGCGGCAAGCTCGACAATCCGACGACGGATCGCTGGTTCAATATTGACGATTTTGTCGCACCCGCGCCCAATACCTACGGCAACAGTTCACGTGGCACGTTGTATTCGCCGGGCCATTTCAATGTGGACGGGTCGCTGGCCAAATCGTTCAACCTGACCGAAAAGCTACGCTTCCAATTCCGTTTTGAAGCGTACAACCTGTTCAACACACCATATTTCGGTTTCCCGAATGCCAATATCGGCGGGCCGACTGCCGGACAAATTCGCACAACGCTAACTGACAATCGCAGCTTGCAAGGCGCGCTGAAGATTGAATTTTAGGCGTGGCCGCTGACAAATCAGCGAAAGGGAAGCTTTCGCTGATTTGCTGCAAGTTGGTTCAATAAAGCGAGGAGCGATGGCGACTGAAAATCGCTATCGCACCTCGCTTTTTTCTGAGGTGGATACGAACACAATTGCCGCTTCATCAGGGAGATACCGCTATGTTTAGAACCAAAACAGCTTCTGCCATTTTGCTGCTGGCCATTTGTATGGTCGTAAGTATGCAGTTTGCCGTCAGCAGCCAGAATACCGCTCCGATCGGATTGCGGACTCAGCGCGATACCTGGTCCCCGCTGCTGGATGTTCTGAAAGACAAACGCCCGCGGGTCACGGATGAACAGCTTGAACGGCTGAAAAATTTGTCCATTGAAAATGTCTGGGGAGCAATTCAGGGCAAAGGCTATAAGGCTTGTTTCGTGACGCATCTGAAACAAACGCAGCCTGGCGTGAAGCTGGCCGGACGCGCGATGACGATGCGCTATTTGCCTCAACGCCCGGATTTGGATGAAGGCGTTCGTCAATTAGCTAAAGAAGGGAATTGGGACCCGGCGTTTAACGTTCGCGCCGGAGAAGACGCCAATGCCGGTGACGTTGTCGTTGTCGAGCTTGGCGGGATGATTGATCGGGCGACTTTCATGGGCACGATGACCGGTTTGGGCATGAAAGTGAAAGGTGTCAAAGGCGTGGTCGTTGACGGCGGTATACGCGATTTGAATGAGTTTCTAGGCTGGAAAGACTTTCCGATTTATTACGCGGGTGCGCACGCTTCAGCGATGGCGGATCAAATCGGCGTTGAATGGAATGTCCCGATTCGCATTGGCCAGGTGACGGTGATGCCTGGCGACGTTGTGATCGGCGATGAAGAAGGCTTGCTGTTTTTCCCGCCTCAACTGGCGGAAGAAGCGATCAAGACCGCGGAAAATCAGTCCTACAATGAACAGTTCAAGGAAGAGATGCTGAAAAGCCGCAAATACCGAACGCGCGACATTTATCCGCGGCTCAGTCCTGAGATGGAAAAAGTATTTGAAGAGTGGAAGAAGACGCATCCGCGCAAGCCCTAGCGCTTCGGCGGACGCCGCTGAGATCGAAGCTTGTCTTTGATTTCGTCCCATGAGGTTTGGATTTTTCAGCGCTTTTCCAGCGGATTCATTCGCTCTTTGTTGTAGTCGAATCGCCGATTGACGGTTTCGAACCTTGCACTTATTTCTTTACGAAACTGTGAAGTAAATCAACCTTTCTTCCATAGGAAATCAAACTATGAAACGTCGTGATGCTTTACGCTCGCTCACTATGGCAGGTGGAGCTTCTTTGCTTGCCGCCAAGGACTCACTGGCTGAAGCGCTGGCGCCAAATCCGGCTTACACACAAGCCGTCAAAGGCACTGCGCCGGTCAAAATCAAAGACATCAAAGTTCTGTTGACTGCGCCAGATCGCATTCGTCTGGTGGCCGTCAAAGTCGAAACCACAGAACCGGGCCTGTACGGTTGGGGCTGCGCAACCTTCACGCAGCGGGCTTATGTCGTGCAGACGGCAATCGAAAAATATCTGAAGCCGTTTTTGATTGGCCGCAATGTGGATGAGATCGAAGACATTTGGCAATCCAGCTACGTCAGTTCGTATTGGCGCAACGGTCCTGTGCTGTTCAATGCAATGAGCGGGGTGGACATTGCGCTGTGGGACATCAAAGGCAAACGCGCAGGGATGCCGCTGTATCAATTGCTCGGCGGCAAAGTGCGGAAGGGCGCTGATCTATACTTTCACGCATCGGGAGGCGACTTTAACGAAGTTTCTGATCGCGCCAAGCAGGCGATGGAACGCGGCTACCGTTATATTCGTGTGCAAACTGCAATTGAAGGGATGGCAACGTATGGCGCAGGGCGTGGCGGCCCGACCAATACCACGCCCGCATCCGGCGGTGTTGAAGACGCCATCGGCCCAACCAATCCGAAAGCAATTTGGGAATCCACCAAATACTCCCGGCTGTTGCCCAAACTGTTTGAGCATTTGCGTAAAACGCTGGGCGATGAAGTAGAGCTGCTGCACGATGTTCACGAACGCGTAACGCTCACGCAAGGCATTCAGATCTGCAAGGACGTGGAGCAATATCGTCCGTACTTTATCGAAGACCCGTTTCCTCCCGAAGACAACGCGCATTTCGCCTTGTTGCGGCAACAAACTTCGACGCCGATTGCAATGGGAGAATTGTTCAACACCCAGCAGGAATACCTGCCGCTGATCAAAGACAAACTGATTGATTTTATCCGTATCCACATTTCCCAGATCGGTGGCTTGAGTCCTGCGCGCAAAGTGCAGGCCCTGAGCGAATTTTTCGGTGTCCGCACGGCCTGGCACGGCCCAGGCGATGCTTCTCCGCTGGCGCATGCTGCGCAACTGGCGCTGGAACTGGCCAGTTACAATTTCGGCATTCACGAAGGCGCGATCTTTCAGAAAAACACACAGGAAGTTTTCGTCGGCTGCCCCGAAGTCAAAGACGGGTATATGTTCGCGCAGGAAAAACCGGGACTGGGAATGGACATTGACGAGAAGGTCGCAGCCAGGTTTCCATACCCCGATGGACCTCCGAACTTTGATTACAACTGGGGAACGACCCGGCGAAGAGATGGAACGGTCATTCGTCCGTAAAGCAGTTTTGATCGTGCGAAAGAAAAGAGGGGCAGTTGAATTGGATTCAACTGCCCCGATTAAGTTCTAGAAAGGAGGAGGCTCTAGGCCCGTTGCGAATGAAGAAATATCGTATTGCTCAAACTTGCACAGCAAGCTCTTACTGATTGTGGCAAATGTTCAGCGGGCTATTGCCATTCAGCAAGTCAAAAATTTTGGTCAACGCGATCATATCCTGGGTATTGTAAGCGTTGATGCACAG
>CAYLJQ010000239.1:0-5857 GCA_964383955.1 uncultured Heliomicrobium sp.
GATTTTGAAGATGAATCGAATTTGGATGAAAGTAAGTGCAATGCCTATAAGACGAGATTACGCACCATTGTGATGGAAGTTAGGCAGGGAGAGCTTGAAATGCATAAGAAGCGCAGCGAAGGCCAGCCCCAAACACAAAAACTACTATAGCTTTGATTTGAAGAATTAAGGTAGATCACATGACCATACAAGAAACTATCAACGCCTCAAGGGCTTCAACAATCGAAGGAGTAAAATGAGATTCTGTAAAAGGTTCAGATTCGTTACTATTGCGTTATGCATACTCGCTACTTTCGCCATTTCAGTAAGTGCCATCCCACTGACCATTCAAGTAATTTCTGTCCCCCATAAAGCAGCAGGAGGAAATGCTGGTGAGGCAATTGTCCTCGTTTATTTGGCAAACGAAGATGGAACACCTAATACAAATGCAGAAATACCAAAGCAAGGGGCAGATCCAAATGGTGGAGTAGAGCTTAAAGGCTCTAAATGGAGCTTTGAGACAATAGCTACCCCGGAATCATTTAAGGGGAGCTTCCAGATGGCACAAGAGACTGATATGAAAGGCCAACTGCGCATCATGCAAGTCGCGCCATTTTTCAACCCAAGGGGAAGTGACCCCAGGGCCGGGCTTTATGTGTTTCGCATCTTACCAAGGTATGGGCCTAAGGGCCGTCGGAAGGGAACACTGCCTTGGGTTTCTGGTGAATACACCTTCCGCATATCGTATAAAGATGGAAGCAAACAAGGCACGACGTTGGGAGTCCTAACCATTCGTTGACCCTTGATGCCGCGCCGAACGTCTATTCAACCAGAGCGCGCGCAAATTGGTTGCCCCGGTAGCTCCAACGAGCTTGCGCGCGCCACAGTTAATGGGTTACTAGGTCATTATTGATCTGTTGAGTTGCTGCCTTCAGTCCGTCTTGTCATTAGCCTTTTCATCCATCACAGTTTTCAGCCGTTCCTGTCAATCCATCAAGCTTGGTTTGCCGCGAATCCATTTTTTGAATCACTTATATTTGGCGGAGACTTTGATCCGTTGGTTGCGAGGTTCAGTTATGCCAGGTCTTGCATTGACCGTAAACGGAATGACTTTTATAGTCCATCGCCAGAAGGTCTTACCAAATCCCGAAAGAGGAATCTGAAAGCGAATGAAATTCAAGAGAAGGTTTTTCAGCGTCGTGCTGTTGTGTCTGCTGGCAGGTGCATTGCTGGCGCAAGAGCATATTCCGCAGAATGCAAAAAATCCCTTTGCCGGAAACGCGGCGGCAATTGCTGCCGGATCGCGGCTGTATGAACAGGCTTGTCAGTCGTGTCACGGCGGCGAAGCAAAAGGTGGCGAGCGAGCGCCTGCGCTGACGGGCGGCAGTTTTCGCAGAGGCAATCTGGATGGCGAAATCTTCCTGAACATTCGCAACGGCGTTCCCAGCACGCAGATGCCTCCGTTCAAACGGCTGACGACGGATCAAGTCTGGCAACTGGTCAGCTACCTTCGCAGCTTGAATGTGGTGCCAGGTGCAAGTACGGAAACTGTTGCCGGGAATATGCTGGCGGGAGAGCAGCTTTTTTTCGGCAAAGCGAATTGCGCTGCTTGTCACGAAATCAATGCGCGCGGTTTGAACGTCGGGCCGGATTTGTCTGCCGCCGGAAAGTATTCGGCAGATGTATTGCGGCAGAAGATTCTTGATCCGGCGACCAGCACGAACCCGAATGCTCGCGGGCGCAGGCGTCCAGGCGGAGTTGTCGTCGTCAAAACCAAAGACGGGCGAGAGCTTCGCGGGATCCGTCGCAACGAAGACACGTATTCGATGGTGCTGATAGATGTGACTGGCAAGCTGCACTTGCTGGACAAAAAGAACCTGACGGACATTCGTGTTGAAGCCGGTTCGTTGATGCCTGCCGATTACAGCCAGAAATTATCCGAAGCCGAAATTCAAAACCTGGTGGCGTATCTGAAATCCTGCAATGGGCGTGAGTTGGCCAAAACGGCTGAAGCCGACATCGCAGGCGGCTTGAGCTATGACCGCATTCGCAACGCCGCTGCTGAACCGCATAACTGGCTGACGTATTGGGGCGATTATTCGGGCAAGCATTTTTCCACGTTGAAGCAGATCAACACGGCGAACGTCGCACAGTTGCAATCGCGCTGGGCGGTGCAAATGCCCGGTGATACCTTGCTGGAAGCGACGCCGCTGGTGATTGACGGCGTGATGTACACCAGCGGAATGCCCGGCGAAGTGTATGCGCTGGACGCGCGATCAGGGCTGCAAATCTGGAAGTATTCGCGCAAACAAAAAGTCGTCAATCCGTTTGAAAGCAATCGCTTTAATCGTGGTGTGGCAGTGCTGGGCAATCGAGTCTTTTTTGGCACGCTGGATTGCGTGTTGATTGCCTTGGATGCGCGAACCGGTCAGCCGCTGTGGGAAGTTCAGGTCGCAGACACGATGGACGGATTCAGCATTACGTCGCCTCCGTTGGTGGTCAAAGACAAAATCATTGTCGGCGTGGCGGGCGGCGAATATGGCGTTCGCGGCTTCCTGGACGCTTATGACGCAAAGACCGGCAAACGGCTGTGGCGGTTTTTCACGACTCCGGGGCCGGGCGAATTTGGCAATGACACCTGGAAAGGCGATACCTGGAAAACCGGCGGCGGAGCGACCTGGCTGACCGGCAGCTACGATCCCGAATTGGATTTGCTGTATTGGACCATCGGCAATCCGGGGCCAGATATGGACGCCGAAATTCGCAAGGGCGACAACCTGTTTACCGATTGCATTATTGCGCTTGACCCAAACACAGGCCAGCGCAAATGGCATTACCAAACCACGCCAAACGACGACCACGATTGGGATGCGAATCAGGACATCATTTTGGTTGACGGGCTTTGGCAAGGTCAGCCGCGCAAGATGCTGATTCAAGCCAACCGCAACGGATTCTTTTACGTGCTGGATCGAACGAACGGAAAGTTTCTGCAAGCCACACCGTATGTTCACCAAACCTGGAATGCCGGATTTGATGCCAACGGGCGTCCGAAGTTCGCGCCGAACGCAGGCGCTTCACTCGAAGGCAACGTGGTTTTTCCTTCGCTGGTCGGTGGAACCAACTGGCAAGCGCCGTCATTCGATCAAGCGTTGAATTCATTGTTTCTGGTCTTTTCAGAATCCGGCAATCGGTACATTCGCGCCGATACGCCATTTGAACCCGGCAAGGGATATTGGGGAGGCCGCACGCTTCCGGCAGGCGACAATAATTACGCGGGCATTCGCTCGCTGGATGCCACGACCGGAAAGCGCAAATGGGAATATAAAATCTCGCAAGGTTCGCTGGCTGCCGGCGTTATGGCGACGGCGGGCGGCGTGGTTTTCGCCGGAACACGCGAAGGCAATTTGATCGCATTGGAATCCAAAACCGGCAAATTGCTATGGCGGTTTCAAACCGGGGGCACGATTGCCTCGGCTCCGATCAGTTATGCGATTGACGGCAAACAGTTCGTCGCGCTGGCAGCGGGCGGAGTCTTGTACAGCTTTGCTTTGCCGGAAACCGGCGTCAGGAGAATTGGCAAATGAGCAAAACACTATTGCAGAGTTTTTTATTGTTGGTGCTGGCGGCGATTTCTGTTCGCGCCCAGCAAGCGCAGGTCAATCTGGACTGGAACCCGCAGAAAAATACGGAAAATCTGGTTCCTTTCGGAGCAAACGTAATTTCGCCGGAAGTTCACGACGACCGCACAGTTACGTTCAGAGTCAAAGCGCCTAAAGCCCAGGAAGTGTTGTTGGCTGGCGGGCCGTTGTTGCTGGCGCTGGGAAAAACCGGTGCGATTCCATTTCAAAAAGGCGGTGACGGAATTTGGACGCTGAAAGTCGGGCCGGTGAAGCCAAACATTTATGTTTACAAGCTGACGATTGACGGCGTGACTGTGCCTGATCCGAACAACACGATTGCCGGAGTCGCAGACCAACCGCCGTACAGTCAGTTGGTCGTTCACGGTGACGGCCCGGCGTATTACGACGCGCGCAATGTTCCGCACGGCGCAGTGACGCGGCACGTTTACCATTCCGATGTAACCAGCGGCGAACGCGAAATTTTCGTCTATACGCCGCCCGGCTATAACCGAACGAAAAAATATCCCGTGCTGTATCTGGTTGGCGGCAGCGGCGAAGCGGCTTCGAATTGGGGATTGGAAGGCCGCGCGAATTTCATTCTTGACAACCTGCTGGCCGAAGGCAAAGCCGTCCCGATGATTATCGCCATGCCGAACAATCAAGTCGTGCATCGCAGTCACCCCAAACACGTTGAGCTGACGTTCAAGCTGTTCGGCGAAGAGCTTCGCAAGCACATTGTTCCGTTTGTCGAACAGAATTACAGCGTCCAAGCCAATCGCAAAGGGCGCGCGCTGGCTGGGCTTTCGATGGGAGGACGGCATACGCAGTTTGTCGGCTTCAAGGCGCTGGACCTGTTTGCTTCATTTGGGATTCTGAGCGCAGGCGATGTGGATACCGAAAAGAGCAGCGCCGAATTCCTGAACGATCCCGCCGTGAACAAGAAAGTTGATTACCTATTCGTCGGGCAGGGAACTTACGAAGACAAACCCGGAACCCGCACCAACGTGCTGCACGACGTGCTGACCAAACACAACATCAAACACGAATATTACGTCGGCGGAGATGGCGGCCACGATTGGGGAACGTGGCGGCACTTGCTGCACGCAAAGTTTTTGCCCGGGTTGTGGCGCATAAAATAAGCACAGTACAGGGAGCGGTAGCGATCTGGTACCCCGTGAAGTAAGCAACTCGACACGACCAGGTCGCTACCGCTCCCTGTACCGCATCCAATGCACACGATTGAAATAAAGGAAAAAACCATGAGTCACCCAAAACAAAAGTTTGACGAACCATTGCTGACGCGGCGAGAAATGTTGGCTGGGGCAGCAGTTTCGATTGCTGTCGGCGGTTCTGTGGAATCGCAAGCCGCGACTGCGGTCGAAAAATACGTTCGATTTGAAAAAGCCGGTCGCACAGCTTACGGCAAGATCGAAGGCGATTCGGTGCGCGAATTGACGGGCAGTTTTCTGGCCGGAGGAAAGCCAACACGGACGGTGCATCCGCTGAAAAGCGTGACGCTGTTGGTTCCATGCGAAGCGCCCAAAGTCATTGCCGTTGCTAGAAACTACAAAAGCCATGTTGGCAATACGCCGCCTCCGCCACGCGTCGAAAATTTCTTTAAGCCTACGACCTGTTTGCAGCGGCACGACGCTCCCATTCTTTATCCGTCAGATGCCAGGAACCTGCATTACGAAGGCGAACTAGTGTTGGTCATCGGCAAAACGATTCGCAATGCCACTCGCGAACAGGCGCGCGACGCAATCTGGGGAGTGACATGCGGCAACGATGTCAGCGAACGCGACTGGCAAGGCGGACCGGATAAAGACATTCAATGGTGGCGAGCCAAAGGCGCAGACACGTTTGGCCCGGCTGGGCCTTGCGTCGTTCGCGGTTTGGATTACGGGAACTTGATGTTGCGGACGCGGCTGAACGGGCAGGTTGTGCAGGAAACTTCGACGAAGGAGTTGATTTATGACTGTGAAACCATCGTCAGTGTTACCAGCCGTTACGTAACTTTGACACCGGGCGATTTGATTTACACAGGAACGCCCGGCGTCACCAAACCGATGAAGCCGGGCGATGTTGTAGAAGTCGAAATTGAAGGCGTAGGTGTGTTACGCAATCCTGTTGTGGCTGGCTGAGCCAGGGTACTCATCGCTTCCAGCGTGCGGGAGTCGGCGACAAAGGCATTTCTTCCGGCAGGAAGCGGTCTTCTGCTATGACTGCGCGCTGGAAGCGACGCGTACCCAGATTATTTG
>CAYLJQ010000239.1:5867-9422 GCA_964383955.1 uncultured Heliomicrobium sp.
ATCACGACTGGAAAGACGTTTGTAGTATTCGTCTACCAGTTTTCGATACCCCGCCGGTGCCGCGCCCTCGTCACCCAGCCGCAGCCGATTGGTTCCCAGCTTTGCTTGAACGCGCTTGCTCAGTTCCATTTCCAGGCCTCGCAGCGGTTCAATGACCTGATCTCTGAGCAGCAACGCAGTCTGCATATCGTCACGATTGATGGCGTCGTTGGCTTGACGCAAACCTTGAATCGCTTGATCGAGTCCACGCGCCAAGTCACGGTCCTTGCCAAGATCGCGGCGCAGCGCTTCGGCATCTTTCAAGTACTCGCGCAATTCAGAGCCAAGTTGACGCTGGCCGGAACTGCGAATCGGGCCGCCGCCGGAATTGGCTTGTTGGTTTTGAGAGCTTGGCGATTGCTGGCCTTGCGGGTTGCCGTTGCGACTGCCTCCTGATTGGCCGCCACCTTGCTGCCCCTGTTGGCCACCTTGTCCCTGTTGTCCCTGCTGACCTTGTTGTCCCTGCTGACCACCTTGGCCTTGTTGGCCTGGTTGGCCTTGTTGGCCCTGTTGGCCCTGTTGCCCTTGCTGTCCACGCTGACCTTGTTGGCCTTGTTGTCCCTGTTGGCCTTGTTGTCCCTGTTGTCCTTGTTGTCCCTGTTGGCCTTGTTGTCCCTGTTGCCCCTGTTGTCCCTGTTGGCCTTGTTGTCCACGCTGACCTTGCTGGCCCTGTTGTTGCCCCTGTTGTCCACGTTGACCTTGCTGACCTTGCTGGCCCTGCTGGCCACGTTGACCCTGCTGTCCTTGTTGATTTTGTTGTTGGCCCTGCTGACCCTGCTGACCTTGCTGACCTTGCTGCCCCTGTTGACCTCGCTGGCCTTGTTGATTGCCTTGGTTATTCTGGGCAAGTTTGCGGTTCACTGATTCGATATTGTCGGCCAGTTTCCGGGCGCGATCCAGATTTTGCTCGGTTTCATCGCCGCCCGCGCCTTTGCGGTTGGCGTTCTTTTCGGCTTCAGAAAGCTGTTGTGCGACTTCGTCCAGCTTTTGCTGCGTGCCTTGTTCGTAAGCACGCGCTGAGTCGAAAGCGTTCATGTCGGTCAGCCGTTTGGTGAAGCGAATGCCGTCTGCTACGCGATTTTCGCGCAGGTTGCGGCCAGCTTCCCGCAGCTTGTTGGCCGCGGATTGCTGGTCTTGCCCCATTTGCCGCGCCGACTGGTCAATGTCACGTTCTAGTCCCGCGACATCATTGGCCAAAGAATCTTTCTTTTCCGACAGACGTTGCTTGGCTTCGCTGGTGTTTTGACCAGCTTGTCCATTGCGGCTTTGGCGCGCCAGGTCTTCAGTCTCTTTGGAAATTTCCTGCTGCCGTGAAGCCGCGTCGGAAGCGCGTTTTTTCAAATCCTGAACCGATTGCCCGCCTTGTTGCTTTTTCAACCGATCCATTTGGCGTTGCGCGTCCTGAATCTGTTGCAAGGCTTTCGTGGTGCGGCTTGTGGCCTCGTCCTGTTTGCCGTTTGCGGCAGCATTCTGTGCACGCTGCATTTCGTCAGCAGCCTGGTTCAGCTTGTTCGCCATTTCCTGCAATTGAGGATCACGGCGTTCGCGCGACAGTTTTTCCAATTCGCGCGCAGCCTTGCGGGCTTCTTCCATCATTTGCTGTTGTTGGCGGCCACCGCCACCACCACCGCTTTGGTTGCGGGCTTGTTGCTGTTGGCGCTGCTGCTGTTGCTCCATCTCTTTCTGCATGCGGCGCGACAGCTCTTCCAGTTTGTTTTTGGTTTCGTCGTTTTGCTGCTGCTGCTGTTGCTGTTGTTCACGGCGAACGGTTTCGTACTGGTTTTTCATCTTGTCCAGTTCCAGTTCGAACAGGTCGGCAAGGTCTTGTGCATTTTGCTGACCTTGTCCTTGCTGGCTCTGGCTCATCGAAACTGTGACTTCGCGGAAAATTGCGTCGGCACGTTGCAGTTGTTGCAACGCTTTTTGCTCATAGGGCAGCGCGTCCTTGCCTTTGCGACCGCGCAATTCCTTGGCCGCCGGTTCCATCTCTTTTGAAGCCTGGGTGATGTGGTCAATGATCTTTTGGAACTGCGGCTGCTGATTGATCTGCGCGCCAAGCCGCCGCTTGATTCGTTCCACAAGCGCTAAAGCATCTTCGCGCAGCTTTTCCTGTCCAAGCGCGACGGTGTCGTAATTGTCGGCTTTTTCCTTGTCGTTGTATGTCGGCTCTTCTTTGTTGACGCGGAACGTTGCGGCGATCAAATCGCGCTGGCGTTTGGTCAATCCTTCCTGCTGTTCGCCCTGGCCGGGTTGGCCTTGCTGTTGAGATTGTTTGAATTCTTTTTCGAAGGGTTTGATTTCGATGAAGTAAATGTCGCTGGTCGCTTCATTTTTGGCGTCGCGGGCTTTGGCGTAATAGGAGACCAGATCGCCTGGTTGCAAGCCATATTCTTCCAGGAAGAAGGTATGCGCGCCGCTCAATTCCTTGGCAGATTCGCCGCGCAGCTTCTGCAAATCCACTTTCTTCTCTTCGCCGCCATTCACCGAAAAATACAGGTCCATTGAAAGCACGCCGTAATCGTCTTCGGCTTTGGCCAGCGTCAGAATTTCTTCGACGCTGGTGGCTTTGGCATCACGTCCTGGCTTTTCAAAGGTGATTACCGGCGGACGGTCGTCCAGCACGGAAATGTCGTATTCGTTCGATCCGTTGTAAACGTCGCCGTCTACGCTGGTGACTTCTACGTGATAACTGTTGTTTTCGTTGACCACCAACGACGCGGCGAAAGCGTTTTCGCCAGAGCTTTCCATCTCGATTTTCTTGCCATCCTGCAACACCAACCGAGCAGATTTGGCGCGGCCAGACAATTGCGCGGTCAGCTTGACCGTTGTTCCCGCCAGCACGGCTACGTCAGGCGCATCTTCAATCGTTTTCGGCGCTAACCCGGTATAAGAAGGGAAGAACTGAGTTTGATCAATTTGTTTAACGAACGGCAGATCGGCAACCGTCAGTTTGTAAACTTGCGACCGGCAGCCTGAAGATTCCGCGAAGTATTCGGTGTCGTCCTGAATATTGAAAATGAAAAACTGGAATTCGCCAGGGTTCTTGGTTGGTTCCATTGGCTGGCCAACCCATTGGTCGTCGTTGGCTCCAGCTTTTCGCGTAAAAACGGTCATCTGTTCCGGGTTGAAGTTGATGGTTGTCGCCAGAATCTTCTGGTCGGAATTTTTGGGAACGCGAGCGGTGCCGGGTTTGACGTTGATTTGCAACGCGTTGGCAGCAGCAACGTCGCTGGCTGGAGCCCCAAGCTGGGCCAGTCCGCTTTTCAGTTCGCGCGGACCAAATACAATCGCCGAAACAAACAACAGCACGCTGGCCAGCGCCGCGCCGCCCAGTTGCCAGAACCGTTTGTTGGGAATGACTTCATTAAGGCTGACCTGACTGGCATGCCGATCCGCGTCATCCATCAAGCGGCCAATGATGGCTGTGGAACTAATTTGTTGCTGGCCTTCGTCCGAAAACTCGACCGCACTGACAAAGCGTTCTTCGACGCCAGGCTGCTTTTCTTCAATCAGACG
>CAYLJQ010000240.1:0-9398 GCA_964383955.1 uncultured Heliomicrobium sp.
CATGATGTTCGGACTGGTTGGATTGATGATGATCGAACGAGTGCGTCCGCCGATATTTCCCGGACCCAGGAAACTCCAGGTTCCCAGCCGTGGTTGTTCCGGATTTGTTTTCAATTCTTCGCGCGACAAAAGCCTGTTTTCAGCGGTGGAAAAGACCTCCATCCGCTGCATTTCATCCATTGCCTGGAAGTATTTTTCGATAGGCAACGCGGTTTCGCCTTCGGGCAGGCGTTTTTTCAAAAAATACTCCAACGCTTTGTCCGGCTGGTCGGCTTTCTTTACGCCTTTTTTGGGGCCGGTTGTTCTGATTGCTGGCAACTGATTGTTATTCACCCATTGAGTAAACTCATCTGCGGAATCCGAATCAGAGGCGTTGGATTGCAACGCTGCTCCGCCAATGGCTGGC
This sequence comes from uncultured Heliomicrobium sp., assembly GCA_964383955.1. Lineage (GTDB taxonomy): Bacteria > Acidobacteriota > Blastocatellia > RBC074 > RBC074 > RBC074. Next base: position 407 of record CAYLJQ010000240.1, read on the forward strand.
GGAACCATTGTTTTAGGCTGTTGGGCTGTGGGTTGCGCTTTGGCAATCCCGGATTTCTTTGGTTTTGGCTTGCTGGCTGTTTTTGATTTCGCTTTTTTGCCGCTGTGGCTGTTGTCGGCTGAAACCTCAGACATCAATTCATAAGAGCCTAAGCCTACGATCATGGCTAGTACAAAAAGCGGGACAAACTTCGCTTTCAAGATTTGGGCAAGGGTCTTCATCAAATCCTCCAGGAAAGGCGCGGCTTTGCGCCATTGATTATGACTTGTACTCTAAAAATGTTTGGTCATTTCAGAGCTTGAAATTGCTGAAGTTGAGGCGATATTGGCATTCGTTATTTTTTCAGCGGATCTTTTGAAGTGTTGCCGCTCGACGCGGCTTTGGTAGCCATTCCGGCACTCGCGCCACAGGCAAGGACTACCAAAGCGGTGAGAACTCCCCGCACTCCAAAAGTTGCGCTTACCGTTGAATGATCTCGATCAATGTGCGGAAACTGTCTCCATTTGAATTGGTGATGAGAAGCGTTGCCGTTCCTTCCGTGATAGGAGCAGAGGCTGTCAGGTCAATTCTTGCCCGTGTCATCCGAAATACCTGGGCAGTCGCTTCGTTGCCGCTGCTGTCAATCAAGGTCAAGGTGGCCCCTTTCTGCAATAACAATTCTGTATTGCCCGTGGTCTTCCAATTTTTGTCGGAGTTCGTTCGGGGGAGAGCTAAGTATTGTGCAGACGTTCCGGCATCTGAGAGAAGGTTTGCGGACAGTGTTTTTGATTCCAATCCGTCTGCGGAAAAGTTGCTGTGTACCGGATTGGCTTCTACGTCAGCCATTTCGCGTTTAACCGGGAAATCGCCGAAGTCGAACATCAACTGCAATCCTTTGCGGCTGGTGATTGGCGCGAATTCGCAGACCACTAATTCCCGCTCTCCGCGAGCAATCGCTTTTCCAACCGGCATAGCCAACGCAACACCGATTTGTCCGCGTTCGGCCTGCGTCGAATTGATATGCAGCACGGCTTCATCCAAATCGTGTCCCGCTTTTATGTTCAGCAATCGCCAGTGCGAAGCATTAAAGATCAAGCTGAATCCAAGCGCGTTTTCAATGCCCTGAGCGTCAATTTCAATTGAGATCGTTGTCGCTTGTCGCTTGCCGGTTGCCGGTAGCTGCCGCATGCGAACGGTTGAGGATTGGCGAAAAGCTTCTTCGGTTTTCAGCCGGTCACCAATCGCCGCCCACCGATCACCGCCCACCGATAATGAACTTGCTGGCGCAGTCGGACCGCCCGCCGCAGTCGCCGGGTCAAGCGCGGCTGCGTAGCGACCAGCCTGCGTCCAGTCAATGATTGAAATCCTGCCGTCGCCCAAACCGGAGCGTGGCGCGCAATCGGCTCGCTGAAATTCGTTTCCTGTCGCCGCTGTGTCCAATCCAGCGACAAAGCGCCCAACCTGCACCCAATCCGTTATGGTGATGATTCCGTTGTTGTCGCCATCGGGGCGCGGAGTGACGTCGGCTTCAAAGCCTTTGGTAATTGTTACAGCGCCGCCGGTAAAGACGGCAGTCAACGGATTGGCGGTTGTGTCGGCAACTTCGCGCTGCACAGGCTGATCGCCGAAACCGATGTTGGTCGTTCCAAACGTGGCATTGGCAGCGACAGAGAAAGTCACGACGATCATTTGCTGCACGCCAACGGCAAATTTTTGATTGGCAGGGAAGGCTAGCGCAATGCCGAATCGCCCTTGTCCAGCCTGGGCGTTGTTGGTGTTTATCGTTGCGCCGCTTGCGCCGCTGCCAAGTGTGGCCGTGGGATTGCTCAGGACAGCAGCGTCAAAGGTCAAACTGAAACCCAAGGCGTTTTCGTCGCCTTGCGCAACCAGTTCGATGGGAACGTTGATCGTTCCTCCGACTGGGCCGCTGGCTGTTGCGACTTGAATGATTCTATTTTGAGCGGCGATGACTTCTTTCCGCGAAGTAAAATGGAAAATGACGGCGCTGCCGAGTACTGCACAGCAGAGCAGGAAAACGAGTTTACGAGGCTTTATCACGTTGTTCCTCCGAATCGGCTTTGTATTGCTGGATGAGTGGGAAGCTTCTATTTTCCATTTGTCGTTTTCCATTTTTCATTGGCCATTGTTGGTCCGGCTGAGCAATGACAAATTACGACTGACAAATCTTAAATGGAAAATGGAAGCCCGAACAGAAATGCTTTGAACAGATTAGTAACCTACGGACTTTCCATTGGCGCGGCTGTCACTGCCGCCCAAACGGACGCCGGTTTTGTCTTCGATCATCACGGCCTCGCAATCGCCCATGTTGCCTGAACGTTCGGAAAACTTGTGACCCATCGAAGTCAGTTTCTGCATCGTGTCTGGCGAAATGCCGTAGGGTTCATGCCGGATTTCGTCCGGCATCCATTGGTGATGGAATCGCGGCCAATCAATGGCTTGCTGAATGTTCATGCCGTGATCCACGACATTGATGATGGTTTGCATCACCGTGTTGATAATTGTCGGCCCTCCGGGGCTGCCGAGCGCGAACCAGAACTTGCCGTCTTTCAACACAATGGTCGGCGTCATCGAAGACAGCGGACGTTTTCCGGCGGCGACAGCGTTGGCTTCGCTTTGGATCAAGCCGTACATATTGGCTTTGCCCGGTTCCGGCGCCAGATCGTCCATTTCGTTGTTCAGCAGAAAGCCTGCGCCTTCGACAGTGACGTGACTGCCATAACTGCCGTTTAGCGTGTAGGTGTTGGTCGCCACATTGCCGTCTTTGTCCACGACGGTGAAATGCGTGGTTTGTTCGGATTCGTAAGCCACAGGGTTGCCGTGTTTGATTTGCTCGGAAGTCGATGCGCGATTGGGATCAATCGTCGCCGCAAGTTTGTCGGCGTAGGTGCGCGAAGTCAGACCGGCAACGGGAACTTTGACAAAGTCAGGATCGCCCAGAAATTCGGCTCGGTCGGCAAAGGCGCGCCGCATGGCTTCGATCATCCAGTGGATGGATTGCGCGGAACCCGCGCCCGCTTTTTTCAAATCGTAGCGTTCCAGAATGTTGAGCATTTCCAGCATTGCGATGCCGCCCGACGACGGCGGAGGCATGGTGATGATTTCGTGGCCGCGATATTTGCCGCGCAGCGGAGTCCGCTCAACCGGTTTGTAGTTTTTCAAATCCTGAACCGTCATCCACAACTGGCCTTTGGCGGTTTTGGCGTTGGCGCGCTTCATGCTGTCTTCGATCAACTGCGCAGTTTTGCCTTCGTAAAATTCGCGCGGGCCATTTTTGATCAGCCGCTCAAACGTTGCTGCCAGTTCCGGCTGTTTGAAGATTTCGTCGGTTTCGTAGAGCTTGCCGTTACGCAGAAAGATTCGGTTTGATTCGGGATTGCGCGCCAGGTCTCGTCTGCCGCCTCTCAAGCTGCTTTCAAGCTGATACCAAACAGGAAAACCATCCGCAGCCAGTTTGCGCGCCGGTTCGGCCACATCCGCCCATTTCATGGTTCCGTACTTTTCCAGCGCGTACGCCATTCCCGCAACGGTTCCTGGAACGCCCGCCGCCAGATGGCCGAACGTTGAAGATTCTTTGATATATTCGCCTTTTTCGTTCAGGTACACGTTTCGATAGGCTGCCGCCGGAGCCATTTCACGGTAATCAACCGTCGTTGCCGTGCCATCGGCTTTGCGAATGACCATAAAGCCACCGCCACCCAAATTGCCCGCCGAAGGCCAAACCACGGCCAATGCCAGCCCAACCGCGACCGCCGCGTCCACGGCATTGCCGCCGCGCTTCATCACATCAACGCCGACTTGCGAAGCGATTTCACTGACCGATGAAACCATTCCATGTTTCCCGCGAACCGGCGGGCGAGATGCGGCTTCGGAAACAGGAATTACATCTGGAACAAGGTCCCGTTTGATTGAACAGGGCGCTGTGATCAGCGAAAGCAGCAGCGTCAGGCTTAGCAGTAAAGAGAAGGTTTTCCGGGTTTTCATAAAGTCCTTTTTGATAAATCAGGAGTTAAGTGTCAGTGGTTGCCGTTGTGATTGCTGATATGATTTTCGACGACGTTAATCAGGATGTTCAACCGCTCATCAGTTGTGGCCAGTTGTTTGTCTGTTTGTTTTTGAGCCTTGCTGAGTTCGGCGATTGCCTTGAACGCATTGACGCTTGCTTCAGTCAATTGTTCCATCACTTCCTGATGAACGGATTGAACGGCCATAAGCTCTTTCATTCGCTGTGCATTCTCAACTTGAGTTTCTTTCATTCGTTGCTCGTTGACGGCTTGCGTTTCTTTCAACAGTTCCATGTCAACTGAGAATTTTGCCTGTTGTTCGACGATGAAGTTCATCGCATTTTCCATCTGTTCCTGCGTCATATAATTTCCTCCGGTGTAAATTCGGGGTGGCCGACTGTGGACGGGATTCTATTGGCTGAAGGAAATGCCGTCAATTTTCCGTCGGATATAGGCGCAGAAAGAAATCTTCGATGTGGTTGGCAACCTCGGTTCCGCTTTCCAGCAAGTCCATGATCTGGGCGCGGCAATCTTCGGCAAACTCCTGATCACTGATGTTCATCACGCCGGGCAGGATGTTGTAGGCCGCTCCACGAATCGCCGTCACAGCCAGTTGTGCGCTGAGCGCAAGGTCGGAAAAGCCGCTGGCGTTGCCCATTTCGTATAGCTCGCTCAGGATTTCCAGCACCTGGATTGCACTTTCGGCAATTCGAAGGGGAACGGCAACAGCATTTTTGGTGGCTTGTTCGATGGCCATCGAACGCGACAGTTTTTCCGCATCGGTTTCACGCCGCAACGCCATTGCATCCAGCACACGTTCGCGGCCTTCCATGTCTTCCTTGAGCGCCAATTGCAAATCGGCGTTTAATTGCTCCAACCGATCCAGCATGGCGGTGATTTCATCTGCAACCGACGGTTTGTGGCTGGCCGTCATTTCGGCTACGGTCACGGCCAATTGAGTGGCAAGGATTCCAGTGTATGCTGCAATGCTGCCGCTTTCGGGCGTCAGGTTTTCAACGGCAAAGGAGCTGGCGTCAGTTGCGCGTGTCTGTTGCTGATCAGGCTGCGCCAGTGCTGTCGAGGCCGTTGGCGCGGTGCTGTGCTCCAGCGTGTCCGTATCTTCGATTTCCGCATCTTCTTTCAGGCCGGCACCGATTTCCGGGAAGCTGTCGGCTAGCGCAGCGTGCAGACGATTTTCCAGAACCAAATCTTCGCTGAAGTTTTCGATTTGCAAGTAAAACTCGCCGCAGGCATTCAGCGCGGCTTGCGGAACCAAACCGACAATTTCGCTGCCGGTAATTGCCACGCCAAAACGTTCGGCTTCGCGCTTGACCAGGTCGAAGGCACGGAAAACCGGCGTCGCTTCGTAATTCACCAGATTCATTGAAACCTGGACGCGGTGGCGATTTTTCAATTGCATTGCCAGTGCTTTGACGTTCTGCAAACCGCCGCTGCTGCCGCGAACGGCTTTGGCAATTTTTTTGGCGACAACCACATCTTCCGTCGCCAGATTGATGTTGAATGCAATCAGCGGATTGCGCGCGCCAACGGCCATGGCTCCGGCGGTTTGATGAATTTGGCGTGGCCCGAAATCGGGTTTTCGGTCGGGATGAAACAGGATTTCTTCGCGTATGGCTTCAAAGCCGCCGCGCCGGACATTGGCCAGGTCGGCGCGGTCAGGCCGTGTTGCCGCTTGTTCATACAGAAAAATAGGAATCCCAAGCTCTTCGGCAATTCGTTCTCCGGCTTTTCTGGCCAGGTCAACGCATTCTTCCATCGTCACATTTTTGATCGGCACAAAAGGCAGCACATCCAACGCGCCCATTCGCGGATGCTCTCCGGTGTGCTGGTTCAGGTCAATCAGCTCAACCGCCGTCGCCGCAGCGCGAATCGCAGCCAGAAGCACGCCTTCAGGTTCACCCGCAAACGTAATCACAGAGCGGTGGTGGTCTGCATCCATCGTCCGGTCAAGCACGGCCACGCCATCCACCGAAGCGATGGTTGCCGCTAGCAATTCAATCTTTTTAGCATCCCGGCCTTCGCTGAAATTGGGAATGCATTCGACGATCTTTTTCATAAGGCTGAATCGTCATTGGGAGTGCTACGGCTTTGGCGTAGCGTTAGTCGGCACTTCGGGCAAGATGGATTTGCATTTCACAGAAGCACCAAAGCAGCACCAAAGGCGCAGCACTCCAAAAAAGTTTATCGTTCGACTTTGCCAGCGCTGGAGGCAGCCGCCGGGGCAGGGGCTTTCTTCAGGTATTTGTCGTACCAGGAAAGATAACGTTCGTAACGGTCGCGCGCATAGCTGGGCCGTTGAATGCCGTGATTCTCGTTCGGGTAAATGACCAGTTGCGTTTCAACGCCCAGGCTTCTGAGCGCCTGATACATCTGTTCGCTGCCTGAAACCGGCACGTTGAAATCCTTTTCGCCGCACAAAAACAGCGTCGGGGTTTTGATTCGGTCAGCGTGCAGGAACGGGTAGGCTAACTTTTGATAAATCTCCCAGGATTTAGGATTCCAGGGCGGGCCGATTTCGTTGTCATATTGGGAAATGTAATGGTCAGTGCCGTAATACGACACCGTGAATGCCGTGCCTGCGCCGCTGGTTGCCGCCTTGAACCGCGTGTCGCTTGCAATCAGGTAATCCGTCAAAATCCCGCCGTAGCTCCATCCGCCAACGCCTAAACGATCCGGATCGGCTACGCCCATTTTGATAACGTGATCAACGCCAGCGTGCAAATCTTCGACTTCGTAATGTCCCCAATCGGCGAAAATGGCGCGTGAAAATTTCTGGCCGCGTCCGGAACTGCCGCGATAATTGATGTTCAGCACTGCGTAGCCATTGGCGGCGAACAACTGGCGTTCAACGTTGAAGTTCGGTTGATCCTGGCCATTTGGTCCGCCATGAATCCTGAGCAGCATCGGAACTTTGGTTCCTTTGACATAACCAACCGGATAGGTCAGCAAGCCGTAAACGTCCGTTCCATCTTTGCTCTTGAAGCCGACTTCTTCAGTTTGGCCCAGGTCAAGTTCGGAAAACAGCGCGTCGTTCTGATGTGTGATTTGGCGCAGCGAGCCGTTTTCGAAAGCGTAAACTTCAGTGTATTTCGATGAGTTCCCGGACAGCACGATGGAGCGGTTTGCTGCCGTGTCCCAACTAGACAGGACGATTGGCGGATTCAACAGCCGATCAACTTTGCCGCTGGCCAAATTGACTTGTGCCGGGTAAACCGAACGATTGTCAGTCACCGTGAACAAAATGGATTTGCCGTCCGCGCTGAATCTGGGCGAAGACACGCCACGATCCAAAGCTTCGACCGTTGGCAAACGTTTGGGAGCCGCGTTGCCATCGGCAGCCACAACCGCCAGATGGCTCATGTTGTATGCGCCCCATTTCTTTTCGTCGTCTTCCAGCAGCGCGATCCATTTGCCGTCGGGACTCCATTCGAAGCGGCCACGGCCAACGCGATTGGCGGGCGTCGTCAGCAGCTTTTCCGCTGCATTCGCTTTTGCTTCTGCAACGTACAACTGCCCATCGGAATCGCGATCCGGGTCGGCATTGTGATTGCTGTAAAACGCAATGCGCGAACCGTCCGGCGACCACGAAGGCGACGATTCGTCAGATTTGCTGGTCGTCAGCCGGTCAAGTTTCTTGGTTTCGATGTCGAACAGATAAATGTAACTTTTGCGTCCGGAAGTCAGGTATCCAGCGCCATCCTGTTTGAATTTGTATCGGTCAAGCACGATGGGTTTTGGCGGTTTGGGTTTGCCGCCGCCTTCTGCCGCTGCCGCATTGGCTTCGGCTTCCGGATCAGGATCGCCAATCACCAGTGCCAGTCGTTTGGAATCCGGCGACCATTCGTAACTTTGCAGGCGACCTTTCACGTCCGTTAACTGAACGGCTTCACCGCCGCTGCGGTCAAGCAACCAAACCTGATTGCCTTTGGCTGGGCCTTTTCGCGAAGAAGTGAACGACAAGTATTTGCCGTCAGGGCTGAAGCGGGGAGACGATTCGTTTTCCTGGCCGGAGGTAATCTGGCGTTCGCCTTTTCCGTCGTATCCGACCATCCAGATGTGCGCGGAGCTTTTGTCTTCTTTGGCGTCAACCTGAGACAAGACAAACGCTACGGTCTGACCGTCCGGCGATAATTGCGGATCGCGAATGTCTCGCAGTCGCGGAATGTCATCGAGTTTGAGCGGGCGTTTGGCTGTTTGCGCGGATAACGCAATGGTTAGCGCCAAAAGGACGATTACGATCTGAGAGAACTTTCGCGTGAACATAATGCTTCTCGTTCGCCTCCTGTTGATGAGTTGTTCGATGTTGTCGAAAAATTTGCGGTTTCATGACCAAGGCTTTGCCAAACAAAACCGCGATGCTTGCCAGCCATAGGTAAAACCCGATCCGCAATCGAACCAGGGATGTGTGATTGATGTTGCTTTCATCTGCAGGAAGCGGCATCACGAATAACAAAAGCGTGTTGGCCGCAAAAAGCAGCGATGCTCCCAACGCGATCAGCGCAACCCGCCATTTGCGCAAGGCAAAGGTTATCAAACCAAGCAGCCACAACGGATTTGCCAGCCAGGCGAACTGGCCAACCAGCACCCCCATCCAGCCAAGCACCAGAATTCGCAATCCGTACCAGGTAGGATCACTTTTCTGGGACATTTCCAGGCATGGTGTCGCGCAAGCCAGCAGAAATAACAGCACGCTCAGGCCGATAAAAAGATGGTTACGGCCAGACGCCGTAATTGAGACTTGCGTCATATCAAGCAATGACTTTCGTTGAGGGGGCAATTATGTGCGTAATTCCAAGACGGGGAATTCACCACAAAAAGCGCAAAAAACACAAAAAGGTCTTGTGGCAATTAAGGCTAAAAATTCTTTTGTGCCTTTTGAGCTTTTTGTGGTTTCTTTCGGCGGTCTGGTTTATGCGCACTCTTCAATTTACTTCATTCCAGCCAGCAGCCCTTTGGTATAGCCCAGGGTT
>CAYLJQ010000241.1:0-9383 GCA_964383955.1 uncultured Heliomicrobium sp.
CGAGCAGATTGCACAAAGCTATTGCGAAACAAAGAATTCTTTTCGGCATTTGCTTTGCTCCGGGATTGGTGTCCCACATTCAATTCCGGAGGAAAAAGAAATGAGGCTGATTGGTTTATTCGCGTTGATTTGTTTGCTATCTGTGACTCTGCTGGCTCAAGATCAATCGCAAAAGGCTCAAAAGAAAATGACTGTTGAGCAAGTGTGTGCCGTTCTGGAGCAGGTTCTTCAAGAGGATGGGCGTATTACTGTCAGATTAAAATCTCCCGTTCCGGCACGAAGGGATGGTTGGGGGAGAAAGCAGCTTTCCAAAATCAGTGGAAAAGTTGTTGAAGTACAAGACGATTACTTTATCGTTGAAGACAATAGCCTGCTACTTGGCGATGTTAAAGCCACCGTTTTTTTGAGCGATGTCGTGGCAGTAAAAAAGCAGCCGAAGTTTATTCGGGGGCTGCAAGGAACAGGAGAAGTTGCTGCCCTAGGGAGCATTGGGGCGGCAGTCGCTCCACCGCTACTTGGCGCTTACCTGCTTCACTTCGCTAGCGGAGGGAAAATCATTCTTTGGGGAATGGCTCCCAAGTGAAGGCTCACTGTAAATTGAAATGATGAATTTTCAGGATTTCAGACAACAGTTTCGCCAGCTTTACGGTAACGAGCCGCGCCTGTTTTCAGCGCCGGGCCGGGTCAACCTGATTGGCGAGCACACCGATTACAACGAAGGGTTTGTGCTGCCGATGGCAATTGATCGGCGAACGTATATCGCCATTGCGCCGCGCAATGATGGGTTGGTTCGTTGTCTTTCCACAGCGTTTGACGATCAGATTGAATTTGAGTTGAGCGCTGATTTGAAGCCTGCCGGTGACTGGGCCAATCACGTTCGTGGCATGGCTGCCGGTTTGTTGCAGAAAGAATTCATCCTGCGTGGAGCCGATTTGCTGATTGATAGCGATGTGCCCGTGGGAGCGGGCCTCAGTTCTTCAGCGGCCTTGGAAATTGCTGTTGGCTTCGCCTGGCTGAAAATTTCCGACCAGCCGGTTGATCTGGTCAATCTTGCGCTGACGGCTCAACAAGCCGAACAGGAATTCACCGGAACGCAGTGCGGCGTGATGGACCAGTTCATCGCTTGTCTGGGGATTGAAAATTTTGCGCTGAAAATTGATTGCCGAAGCCTGGAATACGAAGCAGTGCCAATTAACCTCAGCGAAGCCCGCGTCGTGATTGTCAATTCGATGATCAAGCATGATCTGGCTGCGGGCGAATACAACCAGCGCCGAGCCGAATGTGAAGAAGCTGTGCGGCGATTGTCAGGCCATTTGCCTGGAATCAGGTCTTTGCGGGATGTTGAACTGGAAGAATTTGATCAATGGGCTGATGCGTTGCCGGAAATCATTCGCCGCCGAGCCAATCACGTCATCACCGAAAACGCGCGCACGCTGGCAGCAGTGGAGGCTTTGAAGCTTGGCAATCTGGCACAATTCGGCAAATTGATGAATGCCTCGCATGAAAGCCTGCGCGAAGATTATCAGGTCAGTTGCCGAGAGCTGGATTTGCTGGTCGAAATCGCCGGGCGTTGCGAAGGCGTTTACGGCGCGCGGATGACCGGCGGTGGTTTCGGTGGATGCACCGTGAATCTGGTTCAGGCGGAAAGCGTGGAAAATTTCATTGCCGAAATTACGGAAGCCTATGAATGGGTGACAAAGACAAAACCGGACTGTCACGTTTGTTTAGCCTCCGGCGGAGCTAGAGAAGAGTCTCAGTAAGCCGCAAATATTGCGATTGCCACAAGATAGCGTTGCTCCTATAATGCTCCCCATCAATTACTAGTGGCCGGGAACGTGCGCGCCCTTAACAAAATCCCGGCAACGAGAGAACAGACAGAGATTAATATGTCACCCTTACGAACAGCAGTTACATGTTTGCGTGGATTCGGCATTTGTTTATTGATATGGGCGATTGCGGTTCAGTCCGTACTGGCTGATTCGATTACGTATCGGCAGTTGCAGCAGGATCAAAGTCGGCAAACCGCTACGGTTGCATCGGCACCCAAAATCGCCCGCACAATCGAACAACAAGATCAGCAAGGGCAGAGCCAACAAAACCAGCAAGCGGGAGCCGCGCAAGAAAGCGTCACACACCCGGAATTTGTACGCTTGCCGGATGGTCGAATTGTTCGGTACGGCCCAGGAATCATTTGCGAAGAAAACTGCGTAGAGCCGATTGCGCCAGCAGCCTTTCGCGGACCGGGTCCGGCTTTATGGTGGATCATTCCGCCAATTGTCGCCGGAGGAATTTTGTGCGCGGTGTTGTGCCGGCCTGATCGCGATACCAATCCGCAACCATCGCCGACCATCATTATTCCGCCTCCAAGTCCGCAGGTAAGTCCCACGGTTGGGCCTTCGCCTCCTCCTTCACCGACGCCACCGCCGACGCAAATTCCGGAACCGGGAACCTTGCTGTTATTCGGTGCGGGGCTTGGAGCCTTGCTGGCTCGAAAGCGAATGGCGGCAAAAAAAGATCAAAGCTAAGCGTAAAAGAAACATCAAATTCGCGAGGTTATGAAGAGCCTGGGATTCTAGGGAACCCAGGCTCTTTGATTTTTTCGCGTTTCGTTGTCTATGGTGCAACCTGGAAAGACGCCATGCGTTCAACCGATGGCAGATGTGTAATTCAAAGAAGGATTGGTTATGAGGAAAATTCTAGTTGTAGCTTTGCTGGTAGCGATTTCGATGACGGCCATTGCCTCTGTATTCGATTGGGAACGAGCGGTTTCGCTATATAAACAAGGTCAGTTTCGGGAAGCCATCGCAGAATTTGAAAAGGTGCTGGCTGAATATCCGGAACACCCTGACAGTTGGAAATATGTCGGCCTGTCTTACTATCAGCTAAAGGATTTTGCCGCAGCCATTGCGCCCCTGGAAAAGGCGCTGGAACTGAAACGCAAAGACAATCGGCTGGATCCGGATTTGTTCCGCGCATTGGCGCAATCGCACCTGGCGCAAAATCAATTTGATAAGGCGCTGCCTTATCTGGAAACCTTGTCGAAATCGCAGGCAAACGTCGCCGTCAATTTTCATCTGCTGGGCGTTGTGTATTCCAATTTGAATCGCCCAGAAGAAGCTGCTGATGCATTTCGCAAAGCCTCCAAACTTGATCCCAAAGACGCCGACTCGTTTTATTTTCTAGCCGTCCAGCAATTCCGCACAGGTAAATTGACGGACGCAATCGCGACTTTGCGCGCCGGATTGGTTGCGCAGCCACAGAATGCCGAAATGCTGGGACTGTTGGCGGAAACCTTATTGCGGTATGCCGGAACGGAAACCGACGAACGAAAAGCGACGACGCTTTATGACGAAGCCACGCGTGTTGCGATAACGCTGAAAACCGTGAAGGATGATTCGGCTGCCGCTGAACTGCTGGGGCGGGCCTACTTAGCGACGAAGCGTTACCCGCAAGCAGAGGCTGCTTTATCAAAAGCCGTCGAAAGCGCGAAAACGCCAAGCGCGACCCTGTATTTCAATCTGGGATTTGCGTTGGCCCAGAACAAATCGTGGCCGCGCGCTTCTGAAATGTTTGCCAAGGCCGACCAACTCAACCCCGGCGACGCCAACACGCTTTATTACCTGGGCTATGTGTATGAAAACCAGCGGCGTTATCCGCAAGCGCTTGAAGCTTACACCAAAGCATTCGAAGCGGGCGGACGTAGCAATGCCGACATCAAAGCCAGCATCGATCGTGTTACGCCGTTTGCGAAGCAGTGACTAAGGGCACTGCTTCAACCGGCTGATGGCTCAGAAATCGTTCGGCATCAATCGCTGCCATGCAGCCTGTTCCGGCGGCAGTGATTGCCTGGCGGTAAGACGAATCCTGCACATCGCCGCAGGCAAATACACCCGGCACGTTTGTGTTCGTCGTACGACCTGTGGTGATGATGTATCCTGCTCCATCCAGTTCCAATTGCCCGCCAAATAAGTCTGTATTGGGTTTGTGGCCAATCGCGACAAAGACGCCTTTACAATCAAATATTGTTTCCTGATCGGTAACAGTATTTAGCAAGCGGACGCCGGTGACGCCTGTTTCCCGCGAGCCTAGAATTTCCAGAACTTCAGTATTCCAGATGAAATCAATCTTTGGATTGCTAAAAGCCTTTTCCTGCATGATTTTGGACGCGCGAAGTGTATCCCGCCGATGAATGACGGTGACACGCGAAGCATAGCGCGTCAGATACGTCGCTTCTTCCATCGCCGTATCGCCTCCGCCAATGACGACAATGGGGTTGTTTTTGAAAAAGAATCCGTCACACGTTGCGCAGGCCGACACGCCCAATCCGCCCAGTCCCAGCGGCATCGGAGCTTCGCCAGGGATTCCCAGCCATTTGGCCGATGCTCCGGAAGCAATGATCAATGCGTGAGCTTCAATCACAGAATCATCGGTGAAAAGCTGGAACGGGCGGCGCGACAAATCCACCTGATTGATTTGGCTGGCTAAAAACTCTGTGCCGAAGCGCGCTGCTTGTTGGCGCATCTCTTCCATCAATTCTGGCCCTTGAATCCCTTTGGCAAAGCCGGGAAAGTTTTCCACTTCCGTTGTGATGGTCAATTGTCCGCCGGGCTGCAAGCCTTCAATCACCAGCGGACGAAGCTCTGCGCGCGCGGCATAAATTGCCGCAGTCAAACCCGCCGCACCTGAACCGATAATGACAACATTATGTCGAACTGTAGTTTTCATAATTCCTCTCCTTCTTTCCACAATCTCCGCTTTCGCCAATGGAAAATCAACCACGTCTGATTCATGGAATTACCGGAAAGACCGGTAATACTAAGAAATGAATTGTCCCGGCTATGTGCCGTGCGTATACTCCCGCACGTTCGACATCCTAGGCATACGGTGCAGTCGTTTCGATTCTTCAGCGAGTACTGCGCACAGCATCAATAGCAGCAGCCCCGGAAGCATCAGCTATGACAAAGCTCTTCATCTCCCACAGCACGCAGGACGACGCGTTTGTGCGTGACCTGCGCGCCACGCTCGCCGATTTTGGACAAGCTGGCCAGAATGCATGGATTGATTCGCGCGAAATTCGTGGTGGCGACCTGCTTTGGCCGGTAGTTCAGCAAGCCATTGACGACGCGTCAGCCTATGCGGTCGTGGTCAGCGCGGATGCGTTGCAGTCAAAATGGGTCGGAATGGAATTGACCCACGCTTTGGCGATACAGAAGCAGCGCGGCAAGGATAAATTTCCAATCATTCCGCTGTCGCTGAACGGAACCAAGCTTGGCGTGCTGGAGCAATTTTTCGGGGGCGAGCAACCGGCTTACATTCCCGTCAGCAGCGACGCGGGCGGCATCGAAGCGGCGATGAATAAGATTCTTGCTGCTTTGGGCAAACGCGATCTCGCTGATGTTGAATCCACGCCGCAGCCCAAAGCCGAGCCGCTGGAAGAACTCGTGCTTGAACTCACCGATCTGAATTTCCGCGAACAAGACGGCGTCCGTCGCGCCTCCGCCCGCGCCCGGCTGATCTATGAACCGGCGACGCCGGGCCAGCCGCATGTTCACAGCGCGCAAAGCTGGCGGCTGATTGCGCCCATCGGTCCCATCGAAGCCCAGGAACTCAGTTGGTATTTGGAGAAATACGCCGTTTGGCCCAGCCACTACTTCGCAGGTCGCGCGCGGAAGGTGGAAGAGAATCTGGTGAAGTGGGGACAGCTCCTGCACGATACAGCGATGCCCGTCGCCCACAGGGAAAACGTCATGCAAGCCTGGGCCAAAATCGGCGACCACGCCGGACGGCGTTTTTCCGTTCACGTGGATGCCGCGCTCGAAGCTGGCGCGTCCGAAGCCGACGTCAAAGCCGCCAAGGAAGCCGCCACGCTCCTGCTTGGTCTGCCGTGGGAACTGCTGCACGACGGGAAGAGTTATCTGTTTCAAGGGGCCAAACCGGCTCGCGTTCGCCGCAGGCTCCCCGGCACTGAGGTGTTTGATGTGCCGGTGGTCGCCACGCCCATCCGCATTCTGCTGGTCACCGCGCGGCCGGAAGACGATTCGTGCGGCTACATTGACCATCGGGCGAGCGCGCTTCCGCTGGTCGAGGCGATGGAATCCTTGCCCGGTCTGGTCAAGCTCCACGTCCTCAGTCCGCCCACGCTGCCAGCCCTGCGCGCGGAACTCGACCGCGCCCGCCAGGAGAAAAAGCCGTATCACGTCGTCCACTTCGACGGCCACGGAGTTTATGACCGCACGGTCGGACTCGGCGGGCTGTGTTTTGAATCGCCCGAAGACATCAACAAATTGGAAAACCGCCGCCACGTCACCGTCTTCACCAGCGAACTTGGCCCCCTGCTGCGCGATCACCGCATCCCGCTCGTCTTCCTGGAAGCCTGCCAAACCGCGCAGGCCGAAAAGGCGTCCGAGTCCGTCGCCTCCGAACTGCTGAAAGTCGGCGTGGCCTCCGTCGTAGCCATGAGCCACAGCGTGCTGGTCGAAACCGCGCGCCGCTTCGTCGAATCGTTTTACAAGGCGCTGGCAGAGGGCAAACGCGTGGGCGACGCCATGCTCGCTGGCCAGCGCCAGCTTAAAGACGACACCTTTCGCGGACGTATTTTCGGCGCAGGCGCGTTGCGGCTGGAAGATTGGTTTGTGCCCGTGCTCTTTCAGGAAAAGGACGATCCGCAGCTTTTCAAAATTACGCCCAGCAAACAGACGGTGGCGGATTTCCAAGAGCGGCTGACCAACCGTCTTGGCGAATTGCCGCCCGTGCCGGAAACCGGATTCATCGGGCGCAGCCGGGAATTGCTGGCGCTCCAGCGGTTGTTCAAGCAGGAGCGCTACGCCGTGGTGCGCGGGCAGGGCGGCGAAGGCAAGACGGCGCTGGCCGCAGAGTTTGCCCGCTGGATGGTTCGCTCCCAACAGATGCGCCGCGCCGCGTTCGTTTCGGTCGAAACGCACAGCAATCAACTCGCCGTGCTCGATGCGCTGGGGCGTCAGTTGGTGGGGCAGGGCTATTCCGTGGCCGCGTTCGGCGATCTGGAAAAAGCCATCCATCCCGTCGAGCGCGCGCTGCGGGAGCAGTCCACGCTGATGGTGGTGGACAACATGGAAAGCATCCTGCTGCCGCCGTGGCTGGAGGGTGGGACAGGTTCGCAACCTGTCCCTGGCGAGGGTGGACCGGTTACGAACTTGTCCCACGCTCTCTCTGAAGACGCCGCCCGCGAGCTGAAATCCATCCTCGCTCTGTGCGAACGCCTAGTGAAAGTGGGCGACACGCGGCTTGTGTTCACCAGCCGCGAAGCGCTGCCCGCGCCATTCGACGCCCAGCGCAACCGGCGCGAACTGCACCAGCTCGACCGCGAAGACGCCGTGAAGCTGGTCGAGCGCGCGCTGAATGCGGATGATGGCGCTGGAGCGGGCGCGACGCTTGATGCCGCGCGCGAATCCATCGAATCGCTGGTGGATGCCGTCCACGGCCACGCTCGCACGCTCGCACTGCTGGCTCAGTCGTTGCGGCAAAACGGCGTGGAAAAGACCAGCTCGGATCTAGTGAAATTGATGAAGGAAATGGACAGGCGGTATCCCTTCGGCACTCCGGAAAGCCGGGAGAAATCGGTTTTCGCTAGCGTCGAACTTTCCCTCCGCCGTCTGACCCCTGCGAACCGGGAACGGGCGCGCGTGCTCGGCGTGTTTCACGGCGGTGTTGATCTGGACGTTCTCCGCAGGATGATGCAGTGGGACGAGGCGGACGTGGCTTCGCTGGCGGTCGAATTGATCGAGACGGGGCTGGCGACGCCGAACCGTTACAACCATCTGACGCTCAATCCCGCGCTCTGTCCTTACCTGCATGGGTTGTTGGACGCGGCGGAGCGCGAAACTCTCACCTCCCGATGGGCCGAGGCGATGAGCCAGTATGTCGGATTCCTCAATCAGCAGGAGAGCCAGAACGCAGAACTGGCGGTGACGCTGACGGCTCTGGAACTACCGAACCTTTTTGCGCTGCTCGACCTGACGCTGCGCGCGGGTGATGCCGAGGCGACGATTGGTCTAGCCACTTCGCTTTACAGTCTGCTGCAATATGCTGGCAAGCCGCGACTTTTGGAGCGTGTGGGGCTGGTGCGCGACGCAGCAGCCCAGAAGCTCGAAAAGACGCTGGGCGACGTCTGGAATCACGCGCGGTTTCAGGCGGCGCGCACCCGCATCGAGCAGCAGCTTGACGTTGGGCAAATGCGCGAGGCGTTTGAAGACGCGCAAGTCTTGCTCCAACGCGCACGGGCGGCGGGCGAGCGGGCCTATCCCAACGCCGATTACGATCTGGCGATGGCTCATGTCAAACTGGCCAGCGTGCTCAAGACGGTTGGCAACTCGGAACAGGCCTTGCCGCTGCTGGACGAAGCCCGCCAACGATTCGAGGTTATTGCAAAGAAAGATCCCGGCAGAGGCGCGGAAGGAATGGCGGCGAAATGCTTCTCGGAACAAGGCGACTGTCTTTTCTACCTGGGCAGACTCGACGACTCAGCGACGGCCTACGAAGAGTGCATCCGTCGCTTAGAGAAAACCGGTGACAACCGGGGCGCTACTGTCGGCAAAGCTCAGCTTGGAACCGTACGCATGCAGCAGGGCCTTTACCCGGAGGCGCTGGCGGCTCATGCCGAAGCGCGCGAGCGGTTCACCGCCCTGGACGAACCAGGCAACGTCGCCGTGAGTTGGCATCAGACCGGCATGGTGTTTCAGCTTGCAGGACAACCGGAAGCGGCGGAAGATGCCTACCGGAAATCGCTCGCCCTTAATGTGCAGCTCAGAAATGTCGCCGGGCAGGCGAACACGCTGAGCGAGTTTGGGGTGCTCTATTTAGGAATCCCGAATCGCGGTGAGGACGCGGCGAATTTCTTCCGTCAGGCGGCAGATAAGTATGCTGAAATCCGCGACGTAGCCGCCGAAGGCAGGACGCGAAGTAATCTCAGCGAAGCGTTGCGCAAACTCCGTCGCCTGAACGAAGCGCGGCAGGAAATTCGCCGGGCGATTGAATGCAAAGCGCAGTTCGGCCATGCGGCGTTCCCGTGGGCGTCTTGGGCCGTCCTCGCGGACATTGAGACGGACGCTGGCAACCCCGCAGCCGCCGCAGAGGCAAAGCGCAAGGCCACCATCTGCTACCTCGCTTACCGCCGCGACGGTGGCGAGAACCAAGACGTCGAAGGCCTCATCAGTCTCGCCGTCACCCAGTCCCTGCTCACTGGCGATCTGGCAGCAGTCGCGTCCATGCTTAAGAGACTCGTCGCCAATCCCGACGCGGCACGGCTTCTGACTTTCATCCGCGCCGTCCAAGCCATCGTCGCTGGCAGCCGCGACCGCAGCCTCGCCGACGCCCCGGAGCTGGGCTTAACCATGGCCGCCGAAGTC
>CAYLJQ010000242.1:0-9366 GCA_964383955.1 uncultured Heliomicrobium sp.
TGCTTGGAAACGGCTTCACCCGCATCATCAGTTGAAAACAGGTAGCGCGATTGCATAGCGTTTGCAGAAAACCCAATGATTGCTACTGTCACTCCTGCATTATGACTGGCTAAATTCGCCCATTTGAAACTGGTATAGGCGAAGGCGATTTCATGTCCAGTCTTAAAAATAAGCGGCCATAAAATAGGGACTTGCTGCCCTTGGCATATGGAATTAGTGGAAACGAATGCAGTCGCGGTATTCGTTTTTGTTCCATAGTCTGCCGCTTTCATGAACCAACCGGCCACATAATCTAACGATTTCCAGCTTTTTGTGCGTCCATCAAAAATAGCTTTCAAATCTGCTTTCTGATTGTCGGATTGCCATTTGCTTCCCAAGTACGGTGGATTCCCACAAATAAAAGTCTCACCACCCTCATTCTCAAAATCAATCTCTGCCTGATCGAGCGGCGTGCTGAATAAATCTTCCGCGAATAACTTCACACCCGTGCCGGTTGGTGGGCAGATGCTCAACCAATCAAGCCGCAACGCATTGCCACAGGTGATCCAGTTATCGTCTTTGAGCGGCAGAAATTCGAGCAATGCCAGCTTCGATCCGCGATACAGCACGTCGCATTGATACTCCGCAATAATCAACGCTAGCCGGGCGATTTCGGCGGAAAAGTGGCGCAATTCGATGCCGCGAAAATTGGTCAGAGGGATGTCAGAGCGACGATTCGCTTCGCCTCGGCGACGGTTGATTTCGGCTTCGATCTCGCGCATCTCTTTGTAACCAATGACGAGGAAATTGCCCGAACCGCACGCCGGATCAAAGACGCGAATGCGCGCCATCCGCTGGCGCAAATTGAGCAGCTTGCGCGCGCTGTCACCGGCGGCTTCGAGTTGCGCGCGCAAATCGTCGAGAAACAGTGGATTCAACACCTTCAGGATGTTCGGCACGCTGGTGTAATGCATGCCCAAAGCTCCGCGCTCTTCGTCATCGGCAACGGCCTGGATCATCGAACCGAAAATATCAGGATTGATTTTTGTCCAGTCGAGTTTACCAACGTGCAACAGGTAAGAGCGCGCAATCTTGCTGAAGCGCGGGGTTTCCACACTGCCAGAAAAAAGGCCGCCATTCACGTAAGGAAAGGTATCAGCCCAACTGCGTATCTTAGCTGCTTTGCGCTCATCAAGCGGCGTTTTCATTGCGCGAAACAACTCAGACAAGACTTCGTGTGTGTTGGATGAATCGCTTGCGCTCATCTGTTCGATGGTGGCAGTAAAAAGCCCTTCGCTGTGAAAGATGCTCGTGTCTTCGGCGAAGAAACAGAAGATCAAGCGTGCCATAAAATGGTTGAGTTCTTCGCGGCGCTCAGCCTTGTCCCAGTCCGGGTTGTCTTTCAGCAACTCAATGTAAAGACGGTTAAGCCGTCCCGTCGCCTTGATGTCAAAGGCATTCTCGCGGATTTGCTTGACGGTCGTGATGCCCGCCAACGGCAGGAAAAACCCAAAATGATCGGAAAAGTTCGAGTAATCGCAGACAACGGTTTCCCCATCGGCGAGGTTTTCTGCTTCAAAGCTCTGGCCGTCCGTGGCGAGAATGAATTTCGCTTTATATCGCGCCGTCGCCGGACTCTCGCGCAAGGCCGAGAGCGTGCGCGAAACCTCACCTTCCGGGCAAACCTTCAAATGAATGTGGTTACGCTGCAACACGCCACTGGGCAGATCAGACTGGTTTGAGCTATTGGCTTTGAGCTTCTTGATTGTCGTTGCCTTGTTGCCAAAGGCTTCGAGAAAGGCAAATGGGAATTCCGCCGGGTCAAACGGCGCTTCGGCGAGCCTGGAAACAGCTTCTTCGATTTCGACTGCGTTCATATGTTGACAGCTATCACTTAATTTCTTTTGCGGCAACTCGCGAATTTTCGGGTTTTGCTATCGTTCACGCCCCTTGCTGAGATTCACGCGCGCGGATTGTCGCTCAAACCGGTTTGGCTGAAAAGAGAAAGCCGGGCGCGAAGCGCCGACAATTGTCTACCGCAAAATCGGCCAAACGCTGCCAATCCTGCAAGTGAGACGCCCGAAATAGCGAAAGGCCCGCTCATTACTTTGCTGGCCTTTCCTGTGTTTGCATCCATTGCCTGTCGTACTTTAGAGATGCGCATTTTTCTCAATCACTTTTATCAGCTTTGCCATTTCTCCCACCGTATATAGTTCGATTGGACTCCCTTCCAGAATGTGCCGAACCTGTCTGACTCGCTCATCCTGCTTAGGCTTGAAACTGCCGATTATGTTGAGCTTGATCGGCTCTTCCTGCTTTTCCAGATTTTGCCCTTCAATCAATAGACGACATGCACGTTCTATTATTTCTTTCTGGCTCAAAGATTCAAACGACTCAGGCTCGATTACGTTCGGCTGGCCGTTTCTAAAGGCAAATGGATACCGCTGTCGGCCAAGTCGTGGCAATTCGACTTCAAAATTTCTTTGCACAACAGCATCAAGATTGTGGATTGTCAGCAGGTTACTAAATTCTCTTTTGATTCTAGTTGTTGCGTGTTGGCTTCGCGCGGGACTTGGCTCTGCTTCATCAACAAGCAGTGTAAACAAGTTCGATAATTCGGCTTCTGGATCAGTCACTTTTACTGGGCGCGGATCGGTCAGGCGAAGCTGATTGGCGCGCGTATTGACGAAGCCTCGAAAATCTTCCAGCGTCTGGATTCTCCCGGTTTCCAATTCAACGCGTTCAACAAACGCAGTCTTGAAGCTATCCAATCGTAAGAGATTAGCGGCTGAACTGCGCTGCTTGCCTAGAAGCTTTCGCACGCGTTCATGGCTCTCTGTCGTTTGAATTACAAGAAAATCCTTTTCAGGACAGAACAGCATCAACCCGATGTTCACGCCTTCGGCGCGTTCTGGATCGGGAACATATTGGAGGATGGAATAATAGCCTTTGGTCGCAGTTGTCCCGTTATTCATTGGTTTTCCTCCTTTTGTCGTGAAGTTGTGAGGCGCGGTTCAATTTTGAATTCTTCATCCGCAATTGCCTCGATATTATCAGCCAGAAAGACCGCTCTTTCCAGCAGCAAACTATTTATCGCATGCTTTGTTTCGTTAGAAACGTCCCAAGCGCCAGGCAAATCATCAAGCAATCGGTCACACAGCCTTGAACGCTTTTCCCCCAACTCTTTTGCGCACTGGGAGAGTTGTTCAATGGTGACGATGTCACGGAAGAAAGGAAAACAACCGTAAAGCCGCTCTTCTTTGATCACTTCGATGTTGGCCAATTTCGGCGTCAGCGGCCTTCCGCAAGTGAGAATATGGCCATGGTCTATGGCTTTGAGAATAAGCGTACCATCAGACGCGCCATCCGCTGAAAGAAAAAGATTATCTGCGTTCATTCGAGGCTCACCGTCTTTGCCAATTCCCGGTGCATAGCGGTCGCAATTGCGCACCCAAGTATCGAAAACAATCAATCTGGCGATGTCTTCAACATTTTCAATTTGCTCCAAAGATGCTCCGCCGCCCATTGGTTGACCTTCTTCCGCTCTGGTAACGAATGCAGGGCCGGGCGCGGCGTTCGTTTTGTCATCAAGCGGAATTTCATCGTCTTCGGCCAATTCCAGAATGGCCATGTCAAACGTCTTCAATCCAAATCTGCGCGCCAATTTTGTGCCAATCCAATCGCAGGCTAGAACGTGAACGCCATACGGATTATTGATGGCTTTGAGGAAAGCCCTACCTGCGTCAGTCTCGATTACCGCTGTCAGCGAGCTTGAACCAATTGTTTCGATGTATCGGCGGAATTGCTTTGGCAGCCAAGCGGGGTTACTCAAATGGCGTTCCTCCCCAATGTGCTTTAGTAAATTATTGGCGCGCGGATTCTCGCTCAAACTATCTTAGCTGGAAAGGAAAAGCCGGGCGCGATGTCCCGGCTTTCAAGTTTAGGTGGAATTCCTTCCGAATTGACGCAACAGCCTTGCAATCCCCGACTGGGCGACAGACCTGAGTTTTGAGATTGAATCTTCACCCAAAAAATATCCCCGCACTGTTTTGCCGGGTTTACTCAGGCGAAGTCGTTGAAAAGATTGGAGTATGGTAAGTAGAAGTTGACGGAGAGCGAGGGATTCGAACCCCCATGCCCTTTCGGACGCCGGTTTTCAAGACCGGTGCAATAGCCATTCTGCCAGCTCTCCGCACTTGGGAAGGAACTGCTTTTTAGGTCAAAGAAGAAAAAGCTGACCCAAAAGCCCGCGCATCCTACCACGCGAAAAACGGGATTTCAAAGACGGGGAATGAAGGCATTATGGCTGCCAAATGCTTGCGGCGCTCTAGCGGCCAAGCTAGTATGCGCGCGCAATGCAGACGCATTGAAATCCGCCGCTGTTTACTTTTCGACTCTCCGGAAAATCAAATGAACAAAGTTACTCGACGACAATTCACACAATCGTTGGCCGCAACTGCTTTGACGGGGGCGATTGCTTCGCCTGCCATCGTCAGCGCAGCCAGCCGTTCTGCCGACAAATCCAAGCGGCTGCCAATTGCGTTTTCAACACTCGGCTGTCCTGGCTGGGACTGGAAAACGATTCTGGATCAAGCTTCCCAGCACGGCTTTGCGGCGTTGGAACTTCGCGGGATTTTGAGCGAAATGGATTTGCCCAAATCGCCACAGTTTACCGGAGCCAAATTGACGGAAAGTTTGAAAGACCTGGACGCGTTGGGGCTGAAAATTTCCGATCTCGGAGCTTCGTCAAGGCTTGGAGAACCTGATCCGGCCAAACGCACGGCACAAATTGACGAAGCCAAACGGTTTATTGATCTGGCGCACAAACTGAAATCTCCGTATGTGCGAATTTTTGGCGGCAAATTGCTGAAAGATCAGACGATGGAAGATGCGACAAAGCGAATCATTGCCGGATTCAAGGAGCTTCACGACCACGCGCGAGGCAGCAAGGTGACGCTGCTGATTGAATCGCACGACGAATTCACGACTTCGGAATCGCTGCTGGCGATTTTGAAAGGCGCGAATTTGCCGACAGCGTTGTTGTTGTGGGATGCGCATCACACCTTTGTCGCCGGGAAAGAACAACCTGCCGATACGTACAAACAACTTGGCAAATTTACCCGCCACACACACCTGAAAGATTCCAGGCCGGAGGGAAAAGATCGCCGCTATGTGCTGACCGGTACGGGCGAAGTTCCAGTGAAACAAACGGTAAAGGTTCTGGCGACAAACGGCTATCGCGGCTATTACTGCTTTGAATGGGAAAAGCGCTGGCATCTGGAAATCGAAGCGCCGGAAATCGCCTTCCCGCACTACGCCAAAATCATGCGCGAATATCTGGCTGAAGCTGGCGTCAAATCGTAAACCGCATTACGGATCATTTTCAGAATGAAGCCTTGAATGAAGTCCTGTCTCTGCTGAACGATCAACGCGAATAAGGAGAACCGCTATGCATCAAATGAACCCGCCCTATGTGCGCTGGGAATGGATTGGCGAAGGCTGGCAGATGTTTGCGGATAAATGGCAAGTATGGGTGCTGCAAATGCTGATTGTCGGAGCAATTTTTGCTGTTCCTGTTGTGCCGTTTTACATAATGATGCTGACAATGGAGCCTGGAGCGACGCCGAATCAACCACCCGAAATGCCGGTGCTGTTTATGACCCTGGCGCTGGGAATCGGCCTGTTATCAATTCTGGGCGGATCGTTTTTCTTCAGCGGGTTTTACAAAACAGCCTTCAAACAATTGCGCGGCGAACAGGTTACGGTCAGCGATTTGTTTTCTGGCGGTGATGTCTTTTTGCGAGTGATCGGTGCATTCATTGCCATCGCATTTTTTACCTTGCTGGGATTCGTGTGTTGCATCCTGCCAGCGTTTGCTGTGGGCGGACTGCTGTTTTTCACATTGCCGCTGGTGGTGGAACGCAATCTGAGCATTGGCGAAGCCTTGAGCGCCAGTTATGAAGCAGCAAAAGCCAATTGGTTCATGTTCACGCTCTTTGCGTTTGTGGTGACCTTGCTGGGCAGTATTGGCCAATACGCCTGTGGCGTTGGCATGCTGGTGACGTATCCGCTGCAATTTACGATTACCGCTGTCGCTTACCGCGACGTGTTTGGCATGCAGGGAGCGCGGAGCTTCACGGGACATAGCCAGCCGGAATATCCCAGCAATTACGCGCCGCAATCGTTTCCGCAGCCTCCGCAATTCAATGAACCTCCGCAGCCGCCCGAACCGACAACGTTGATTTGCACAAACTGCGGCACGACGGTCAATCGCCCATCGCGGTTTTGCAGCAAATGCGGCACTCCAATTGGCGCTTGATGAGTTTTCTACATGCCAGAGTCCGCAATCGAATTTGACCGGGTCACGTTTCACCACACAGGCGGTGCCGCAATTCTGGACGATTTTTCGCTGCGCATCGGCAGCGGCGAAACGCTGGCGCTGGTCGGACGCAGCGGAATGGGCAAGACAACCATTCTGAAACTCATCAACCGCTTGCTGCTGCCGCAAGCCGGAACGGTTCGCATTGAAGGCCGCGCAACAACCGATTGGGACCCGATCAAACTTCGCCGCAGGGTCGGGTACGTGTTGCAGGAAGTCGGGCTGTTTCCGCACATGACCATCGGACGAAATGTCGCCGTCGTTCCTCGCCTGGAAAACTGGCCCGAAACCAAAATCAATCAACGAGTTGATGAACTGCTGGAACTGGTTGGACTGCAACCGGCAAAGTTCCGCGACCGGTTTCCGCGTGAATTGTCTGGCGGACAGCGGCAACGGGTTGGCGTGGCGCGCGCGCTGGCAGCCGATCCACCGATTCTGTTGATGGACGAACCTTTCGGCGCGCTTGATCCGTTGACGCGCGCCGAAATGCACCGCGAATTTCATCGCATTCAATCCCAGGTTCGCAAAACCATCGTATGCGTGACTCATGACATGGGCGAAGCCTTTGCCCTCGGCGACAAACTGGGCGTGCTGGCAGGCGGCAAGCTGGCGGCGCTGGCTCCACCAAACGAAATTGCGCGGTCAAACAATCCCGAAGTCAAAATCTTCCTTGATGCTCTGCCCCGTTGGGAGGGAGGGACATAGAGACTGAGGGACTGAGGGAAAGAAAATCAAAACTACAGGCCCATAATTTTGAAGCTTCTCTCCGTCCCTCTGTCCCTCGTTCTCTCCATCACTCTATCTGGTTACCTATGCGCCTAATCGAATTCTGGCTCAATCACGGCAGCGAATTTCTTGCAGCGACGCTGCGCCATCTGGCGCTGGTGTTGGCGGCAACCGGCATTGCTGTGGCGGTCGGAGTCCCGTTTGGCGTGCTGGCGTATCGTCGTCCGCGCTTGGGAAATCCGCTGATTGGCTTGGCAAATGTCGTTCAGACGATTCCATCGTTGGCGATGTTTGGCTTTTTGATTCCGTTGCCGATCGTCGGAGGCATCGGAGCAAAAGCCGCGTTGATCGTGTTGACGCTGTATGCGTTGTTGCCTGTGATGCGGACGACGGTCAGTGGATTGAAGTCGGTTGATCCTGCGGTGCGCGAAGCCGGATTGGCAATGGGAATGACCGACCGGCAATTGCTCTTTCAAGTTGAATTGCCTTTGGCGCGTTCGGCAATTCTGGCTGGCGTTCGCGTGGCCACGGTCGTCGGCGTGGGCACCGCCACGATTGCGGCGGCGATTGGCGCAGGCGGGCTTGGCGAATACATTTTTCGCGGCGTCGCCAGCGTGGACAGCACGGTGATTTTGGCCGGAGCGATTCCGGCAGCGGTGATGGCTTTGCTGGCCGATTTTCTGCTTGGCAAAACCGAGCATTGGTTTTCGCCGGAACGTTCGTCGCGCAAATCCTCAAAGTTTATTTTGTTGGTGGTGACGGGTTTGGTTGTGCTGGCTTTGTTGATTGGCGGTTTGCTTTGGTCAGAACGTTCGGCAGGCCGCATCGTCATCGGTTCAAAAGACTTCACCGAACAAGTCATCCTGGGCGAACTGCTGGCGCAGTTGATCGAACAAAACACCGCGCTCGAAGTTCAGCGCAAACTCAATTTGGGCGATACCTTGGTTTGCGAAACGGCTATGCGCGCGGGCGATCTGGACCTTTACGTCGAATACACGGGCACAGCGCTGACGGCGGTTTTCAAACAGCCGGTTTTGCTGGACAGCAACGAAGTCAATGCGCGCGTTGCCGCCAGTTACGCTGCGACCGGGCGTACGATGCTTTCGCCACTTGGATTCAACAACACCTACGTAATTCTGGTTCGGGGTGAAGACGCGCGGCGGTTGAACTTGAAGACAATTTCCGATGCTGCCAAGCAAACGCCGAACTGGCAGGCAGGATTCGGATCAGCATTTTTGGACAGGGAAGACGGTTATAAAGGTTTGGTGCAGGCATACGGGCTGAAATTCGCTTCAGCGCCCATGGCGATGAACTTGTCGCTGACGTATCGCGCGCTGGCTGAACGGCAAGTGGATTTGATTTCGGGCGATGCCACCAACGGTCTAATTGCCAAGCTGGATTTGTTCGCATTGGAAGACGACCGGCGCTACTTTCCGCCGTATCACGCTGTGCCGGTTGTGCGAACGGAAACTTTGAATCGCCACCCGGAGCTGCGCGAGGTGATCGAACGGCTGGCAGGCAAAGTAACCGATCAGGAAATGCGGCAAATGAATTATGAAGCCGACGTCGAGCGCCGCGATCCGAGTTTGATCGTCAAAGATTTTCTGGGCCGCAATAAAGAACTTCTTGG
Source organism: uncultured Heliomicrobium sp. (assembly GCA_964383955.1). GTDB lineage: Bacteria > Acidobacteriota > Blastocatellia > RBC074 > RBC074 > RBC074. The sequence continues at coordinate 8,715 of CAYLJQ010000242.1, forward strand.
CATCAGGTAACAGGCCATGGATCAGGACGCGCAAAACCAAACCGTTCAGTGTCAAAACTGTCTTGAGTTCGTCAGTTCCTCGTTGACCAATTGCCGATACTGCGGCGCGGTCATCAGTTTTGAAACTGAGTCGGTTGAAGGTGACGCTCAATCAAAAATCGCTCAAGCCATTCGCGACGGAAAATTTTTGAAGCTGATGTCGCGCGCTTTGGCTGTGTGTTTTATCGCGCTGACGTTTTCGATCTTTAGCAAAGTGGCGCTGGCGGGATTCTTGATTTTGCTGGTTGTTGTGCCGCTATTACTGATTCGTTGGTGGGCGAAATATAGAGGTCTTCAAGCCGAAGATCAGGCTTACGAAACGGCCAAAGGTGACGTAGTTCTTTCGGCTGTCACCTGGTGCGGAATCGTTTTTGTGTGGCTGGCCGCCAGCGCCATCCAATCCTTTCTGATGACGCAACGATAAGTGAAAATGTTCGGGAGAGTCTGAAGGCTGAAAATTATTCGGACTGAGTTTCCAGGTTGAACTGATCTGTCAATAACGTTGCCCCAATCACTCCGACTGGCAGCGACAGCAAATTAACGCCAGGGATCAGCAGCAGCAGGTAGCTGGCTGCGCCGAAGCCAAACGCCGCGGATTTGTTTCGCCAGACAA
>CAYLJQ010000243.1:0-9365 GCA_964383955.1 uncultured Heliomicrobium sp.
TGACGCTGACCAACACGGCCAGCTACATCATCCCGGTCTTCCCGCCGAGTTGTTAATCCAAAGCAAATTGCGGATAAACGAAAGCCTGATAGAAGTCATCTTCTGTCAGGCTTTCGTAATAAATGAGCTGTGAGCAACCTCTGAAATTCATTCTTTTTCCGTCCTCTTTCCAATTTTAAGTGGCTCCTTTATATTGCCAGCCGTCAACGTCAATTTTGCGAAATCTGGACTTGACCCTTCACTATTACAGCGGAACAGTTCCAACCTCACTTTCAGTACGTTATCGAACTGTTGGTTCTGTTTCCGAGCATTTTCCAAAAACTGAATGAAATTTGGTCTGTTAGCGTTCACTGGCTCACAAAGACAACAGACCCGGTTTTATAGCGATTTGCCTGCGCATCCCAAAGGTGGAACAGGTTCTGAATCTGTTCCACCAAATCAAGAAGCCGGACGAGCTACAAGCCGCTATCACAAACGCATAAATCTCGCATGCGCCAGCAAACTGTTATTGGTTGCTGGTTTCTGCGCGTTGCCGCCGTGCTATTCAACCTGGCAATTCAATCGAAAAAGGAAGCGAAATATGAACACCGAAACAAGACAAACGGCCACACAAAATTTAACCCGTAAAGTTATCAACTTGTTCACGAGCAACGCGCTACGCCAACGGGTAAATCCAGCCAGCCGTGTTGGTGTGTTCAGCGTGTTTATCTTTGTTTTGTGTTTCTGCGCTTCTTTCCTGCTGATGAACTGGCAAGCTTCCTCCGCAAAAGCTGCGATTGGTTCGTCTTTCAAAACAATCAGCAAATATCTCAACGTAAATGCCAGGACCAAGTCCAAGCCTTTAACCATTGGAACTTGCGAAAGCTTGCCCGGCGGCGTGATCGAAGTTGAAGGCACGGGCGGATCGGGCGCGCAACCAACTGGCTATGCCACGCTCGGGGCGGCTTTTACCGCGATTAACACCGGCGTGCATACCGGGGCCATCGTCATTGATGTGTGCGGCGACACAAGCGAGGGGACGGCGACGGCAACCCTAAACGCGAGTGGTTCGGGAGCGGCTTCTTATACCGGGATAACGGTTTCCCCGGCGGGTGGCGCGGCGCGTACGATCACCGGCGCAACGACGGCCGGTTCCCCGATGATTGATTTCAACGGCGCGGATAACGTCACGATTGACGGTTTGAACACCGGCGGCAACTCGCTGACGATTTCAAACACGACCGCTTCGGCAACGAGCGGCACTTCGACCATGCGCTTTATTGGCGGCGCAACGAGTAACACGATTACGAATTCAACCCTGCTCGGTTCTCACGCCGCCTCAGTGGCCACCAACGGCGCGACGATCTTTTTCAGCACTGACGCTGTCACCGCGAACGGGAACGACAACAACACGATTTCGAATAACAACATTGGCCCGGCGGGCGCGAATCTGCCGACCAAGGCGATCCTGGGGAACGGCTCAACGACCACCACTGCCATCGGCAATAGCGGGATCATCATCAACAACAACAATATCTTCGATTATTTCGGCGCGGCGGTGACCAGTTCGGGCGTAGCGACCAACGGTGGCTGCAACGCATGGTCAATTACTAATAACCGGTTCTATCAAACTGGCACGCGGACTTGGACTACAGGCGCGCTGCATGTTCCCATTGACATTCGCCCCACCACGGCGACCAGCGGCGCACAGGGTTTCACGATCACGGGCAATACGATCGGCTTTGCTTCGAACACGCAAACCGGAACCTATACTTTGACTGGGGCAGGAACGGGCGCGAAATTCATTGGAATCCTGTTCAACGGCATCGTGGCTGGAACTACGACGAACGTGAATGGCAATACGGTGGCGGGGGTCAGCATGATGGGCGTAACAGGATCCGGCACCACCACGAACAGCCCCTTCACGGGTATCCTACTCCAAGAAGGCAACCTCATCTCTAACAACAATACGGTCGGAAGCCAGTCGGCCACCGGCTCGCTGACTTTCTCCACGACGACCACTTCAGCGACAGACGTCTATGGCATCCATAATTTCAGCTCCAATGCCTGGACGTCGAACAACAACAACGTCGGGGGCATTTCAGTGACAAACCTGGGGGCCTCAGGCACCTTTCTACTCGTTGGTATGAGGGCGTTCACCGGCACCACCGTCACCTGGACAGCGACTTCGAACACGGTTGGCGGGACGGTGGCGAATTCGATGCAACTGAGCGCCACCGGAGCGGCTTCGCAGGTACTCGGCATGTTCACCTCCAACGCGCCGGCTCTCCTTACGTCGAACACTGTCAGAAATCTGACGTCAAACATAGGAACGGGCACGACGACTACAGCGTCCGTGATCGGCATCGGCATCACGTCAGCGACACCGAATAGCACACTCTCACAGAACACCATTTCGGGCCTGACCAATACGAATGCGACTGCCGCCACCGTTGTCACAGGCATCCAGTTCAACGGCGCGACGGCGAACCTGGTCGAGCGCAACCTGATTCATAGCTTGACCTCGGCCACGAACAGCGCCGCCGCAGAAGTGAATGGCATTCGCGTGGCGGGCGGAACTACCACATACCGCAACAATATGATTGCCATCGGCGCAGGCATCGCCAATGCCATCGGTGGGGCTGCCAGCAATTCAGGAACTACCGGCATCAACGGTATCATCGAAGCATCAGGAACGAATAGCTTCTTGCACAACAGCGTTTATATCGGTGGCAGCCCGACGGCGGGAACCGGTGCGTCTTATGCTTTCAACGAAACGCAAGTAACCGTTACCCGCAGTGTCCGCGACAATATCTTTTTTAACGCACGCAGTAATGCCGGAGCTACGGGCAAGCACTACGCCATCAAGCTCAACGGCACAGCGGCGAATCCGGCGGGCTTGACCCTCAATAACAACCTTTATTTTGCCAACGGCACGGGCGCGGTATTCGGCTTCTTCAACAGTCTCGACGTTGCGAATATCGCGGCGTGGAAGGCCGCCGTCGGGCAAGACCTGAGCAGTTTTGAAAGCAATCCGCAATATCTAGACCCGACAAATGCAGTCCCTGATTTACATATTCACCCGACCAATGCGACCGTTGCCGAAGGCAATGGTGTGGATGTCGGCGTCACAGGCGATTTCGACGGACAGACGCGCGCCTCGCTCACGCCGGTGGACATTGGCGCAGACGCGGGGAACTTTGTCGGGCTTGATGTTGCGGCGCCGATCATTACTTACACCGCGTTGGCAAACACCATTTTGACCACCAATCGCGTTCTGTCCGTGACGCTCACGGATGTAACAGGCGTGGCGACGGGCGGTATGGCGCCGCGCATTTACTACCGTAAAAATGCCGGTGCCTATTTCTCGCAGGCGTGTAGCCTGGCGAGCGGCACTGTCCAGAATGGAAGTTGGAATTGCACGATCAACAACGCCGATCTAGGCGGCGTTGTGGTGAGCGACATGATCTCTTATTTCGTCGTGGCGCAGGATACGCTGGGCAATCTCGCCTCGAATCCGATCTCAGGTTTTGCCGGAACCGATGTGAATACCGTAACGACACCGCCGACCACACCAAATAGTTATCTGATCTCCGTTTCATTCGCTGGGACAAAGACCGTTTGCGCTTCGGGCTGCGATTACACCACCTTGACCGGGGCGACCGGCATTTTTAATGCCATCAACATAGGCGTCGCTACAGGCAACATCGAGATTCAAATTGCGGGTGATCTGACGGTCGGTGAAGACGGCACGAATGGCCTGAATGCACTTGCCGAGGAGCCGGCGGGCAGCAACTTCACGATCAAGATGTATCCGACGGGCGTGGCGCGGGCGATTACCGGTTCATTTAACGGCGCGTTGATTCGCATGAACGGCGCAAGCCGCGTCACGATTGACGGGTCAATTGGCGGCACCGGTACGGACCGCAGCCTGACGATCACCAACACGAGCGCCACCACCCCAAGCGTGGTGTTGTTTGGCTCCATCGGCACAACGCCGATTACGAATGATATTTTGAAGAACTGCACCATTATCAACGGTGTCAACACCAGCTCCGCAGTCGTCATCTCGGCTGCAAGCCCGCTTGGTAACGCGGGCTTTTTCTCCAACATTACCATTCAGAACAACGACGTGCAGAAAGCCTTCGTCGGCGTGTTTGCGGCCGGCGGCACGACGCCGCAGGGCGGGTCGAATCTGACCTACACACAGAACACGATGACCAGCACAGGCGCCAATGCCATCCGCGATGTTGGTCTCTACATGCAAGGTGTCAACGGCGCGACGGTCACAAATAACACCGTTAGCAACATTGATAAGGTGAACGACGAAAACGATGTCGGCATCTGGCTGGCTTCGGGGACGATCAACGCGACGGTGTCGGGCAACACCGTTTCAGCAGTGGGTTACACGGGTACGGGTGCGTTTGCGCCCGTTGGCATCAACGTGACGAGCTCGACGACCGGCAGCACCAACAATAACGTCATCGGCAATCTGGTGTCCGACATCACGTCCAACGGCTCGACACAGGTGCGCGGCATCGCGGTTAGTGGCGCGACGTCTGACCTGACGATTCAGAAGAACAACGTGCAGGGCATCATCAGCACCAACACCGGCACCTTTGGCGCGTATGGCATAGACATCAGCGGCGGCAACAACGTCGTCGTCAAGAACAACTTCGTTAGTAACATCAGCCAAAACATGACGGGCGGATCGGCCTTCTCGACCACCTTCGGCGTGTTTGGCATCCGTGTTGGTACGGGTATAGGCCATCAGGTTTATAACAACTCGGTGAACCTCTACGGCGCGCTCTCTGGCACGGCGACGACCAGCCTGCTGTCGGCGGCTTTCGCTCTGGTCGGGACAACTTCAACGGGCTGCGATGTACGCAATAATATCTTTGCGAACAACATCACTGGCGGCACTACGTCTGTTGCGCATGTGTCCGTGTTCCTGCCTTCTGGCGGTACGTCGGCGATGAATCTGACCTGGAACAATAACTCTTATTACTTTGGAACCGATGCCGCGCGGCAAGGCGTCGGACAGGCGGGCACAACCGCAGGAACCAACTTCCTCACTACTCTGCCTTTGTTGGCGGCTTATTCCAGCACGCTTTCGCCAGCCGCCACGAATGACAATGCTTCGCTCGCCTCGACCGGAGCCGTCCCATATACCACGGCTAACGATCTCCACATTGGTATAGGTGCGCCTGAAGTCAATGCAGGGGCGAGTATCGCATCAGTCACAGACGACTTTGACGGCGATATGCGTCCGTCTATGCCAGATATCGGCGCTGATGAGGTCTCTACAACAGTTTCGTCCATCAACCTCGCCGCTGCCAGCCCGGTATGCGGTGGCACGACTGTAAGTTGGACGGTAACTTTTGCCGCCTCGGTAACCGGTTTGACGACCAGCAATTTCGCGCTCGCCAACACCGGCTTAACCAGTCCTATGATTACGGGCATAAGCGGCGGCGGCACCACATGGACGGTGACTGCCAGCACCGGCACTGGTAGCGGCTTGCTTGGACTCAACCTCACCAACAGCACTGGGGTTACTCCGGCCATCAGCCCGTTGCCATCTATAGGGCAGGTCTACACCATCAACGCACCGCCTACAACGGCGAATGCGGGGCCGGATCAAACGCTCTGCACGACCAGCCCTGCCATGCTGATGGCCAATACCCCGTCGAGCGGAACAGGCGCCTGGACAGTCGTCACCGGACCTTCGACTTCGGCAAGCCAGTTCAGCAGCGTGTCTTCGCCGACTGCTATGTTTACACCAGCCGGGGGAGCGGGTATTTACACGTTGCGCTGGACAATCAGCAATGCGCCTTGCACGGCTTCGACGGATGACGTGGCGTTGACCTTTGCAGCAGCTCCAACCGCAGCGAATGCGGGGCCGGATCAAACGCTTTGCACGACCAGCCCTGCGGCGCTGGCGGCGAATACGCCTTTAGTCGGAACCGGAGTTTGGATTGTCGTGACAGGCCCTTCAACTTCGGCAGCACAATTCAGCAACACGGCTTCTCCGACCGCCACCTTCACTCCAGCGGGCGGAGCTGGCGTTTACACGTTGCGTTGGACAATTAGCAACGCGCCTTGCGCGGCTTCAACAGATGACGTGGTCTTGAATTACAGCGCGCCACCGACAGTTGCCAATGCTGGGCCGGATCAAACGCTTTGCACGACCAGTCCGGCGACGCTGGCGGCGAATGCGCCATCGGTGGGAACCGGCGCGTGGACTGTCGTCACAGGCCCTTCGACTTCGGCTAGCCAGTTCAGCAACACTTCTTCTTCGACAGCGGCATTCACGCCAGCGGGGGGAGCAGGCGTGTACACTTTGCGCTGGACGATCAGCAATGCGCCTTGCACGGCTTCGACGGATGACGTGGTGCTGACTTACCAGGCCCCGCCAACTGCTGCGAATGCTGGCCCGGATCAAACACTATGCACAACCAGCCCGGCGACGCTGGCGGCGAACACGCCAGCGGTGGGAACCGGAGCCTGGACTGTCGTCACAGGTCCTTCAACTTCGGCAGCGCAATTCAGCAACACGGCTTCTCCGACAGCGACATTCACGCCAGCGGGCGGAGCGGGCACGTACACGTTGCGTTGGTCAATCAGTAACGCGCCTTGCGCGGCTTCAACGGATGACGTTGTGATCACCTACAGCGCTCCGCCAACCGTCTCCAACGCGGGAGCGGATCAAACGCTTTGCACGACCAGCCCGGCGACCCTGGCCGCAAATGCGCCATCGGTGGGAACCGGCGCGTGGACAGTGGTGACCGGACCTTCGACTTCGGCAAGCCAGTTCAGCAACGCCTCTTCTCCGACAGCGACATTCACGCCAGCGGGCGGAGCAGGCGTTTACACCTTGCGCTGGACGATCAGCAATGCGCCTTGCACGGCTTCAACAGATGACGTGGTGCTGACTTACCAGGCCGCGCCAACTGCTGCGAACGCTGGCCCGGATCAAACGATCTGCGCGACCTGCGCGGCGACACTGGCGGCGAATGCGCCAGCGGTGGGAACCGGCGCGTGGACAGTGGTGACCGGGCCGTCCACTTCGGCGGCGCAATTCAGCAGCACGACTTCTCCAACGGCGACGTTTACGCCAGCGGGCGGAGTCGGGACGTACACCTTGCGCTGGACGATTAGCAACGCGCCTTGCGCGACTTCGACCGATGACGTGGTGATACGAGTTTTCGCACCGACGACAGTGACGAAGGCGTTTTCGCCAAATTCGGTTCAACTCAACGCCACCTCCACGCTGACCATCACCATCATCAACCCGGCGGCCAATCCGGGCGGAGTGACCGGCGTCGCCATCAACGATCCGTTCCCGCCGGGATTGGAAGTTGACGCGGCTCCAATGGCGACGAACTCCTGCGGCGGCACGTTCACGGCAAACGCCGCTGCCACCAGCGTCTCGCTGACTAGCGGTTCAATCGCCTCGGCAGGCGGCAGTTGCTCGATCAGCGTCAAGGTCAAAGCCACTACGCAAGGACTGAAGACCAACACCACCGGCGCGGTCAGCTCCACCCAAGGCGGCGCTGGATTGATGGCAACGGCGACGTTGGATGTAGCCAGCAGCTGCAGCATCACCTGCCCCTCACCTGTGTTCGTTGCGACGACTGGCAATTCGACGGTCGTCACCTATCCGGCTCCGTCAACAAACGGAGTCTGCGGAACGATCACCTGCTCGCCTGCTTCCGGGGCAAGTTTCAACGTAGGCGTGACGACCGTCACCTGCAACAGCAGCATTGGCAATCAATCCTGTTCGTTCAATGTGACAGTGAACAGGGTCAGTGGCTCGGCGGTTGATCCGCTGGCTTGCACCGGCCCAGGCAACACGGTGCAGGCGACGCTGGTGATTTCAAACAATGGCAACGTCAATCAAACCGTGGCCAACACGACGACCTTCACCAATTTGAAGGGCGTTCCGGGAAGCTGCGCGATCACGCCGAACGTCGGGACTTGCGTGGTGACCAATGGCAACTTGACGTACAACGCGACGTTGACGCCAGGGCAGACGGTGACGATCAGCTACCTGACGCAGGTCAGCGATCTGGCTCCCACCGGGGCGCAGGTTTGCACGAACAATTCGGTGGCGTTCAATGGCGGAAATCCATTGGCGTTTTCGGTCTGTGACGTGGTGGATTGCCCTGCGGTCGGGCCTGGCGGATTGATTCCGGCGGCTTCCGAAGCGAGCGATCAAAAAGCCGGTTCGGTGTTGATCTACAACGTCTACACGTCGGGCGCGACTTCGGGTAATACGCAAAACACGCGCATCAACATCACCAACACGCACTTGACGCTGCCGTCGTACGTTCACTTGTTCTTTGTCGCCGAAGGTTGCGCGATTGCCGACAGCTACATCTGTTTGACTGGAAACCAGACCGCAAGCTTCCTGGCCAGCGATCTTGATCCGGGAACGACGGGGTATCTGGTGGCGGTGGCGGTGAACGCGCTGGGCTGCCCGACAAACTTCAATTACCTGATTGGCGATGAATACGTGAAGTTCACCAGCGGGCACGCGGCGAATCTGGCGGCAGAAGCATTTGCGGCGCTGCCAGGAGGCTTGCCTGCCTGCGATGCAAACGCGAACACGGCGGCAATCAACTTTGACGGCGTAAGTTACAACCGAGCGCCCGCGACACTCTCGCTGGATAACATTGGTTCTCGCGCGGACGGCAACGACACTTTATTGATCGTCAACCGCATCGGAGGCAATCTGGGCATCGGCGCTGCGTCGCTTGGAACGTTGTTCGGCATCTTCTACGACGACGCCGAAGCCGCCTTGAGCTTCTCGGTGACGGGAACCTGTCAACTGCGAAACTCGATCACGAACAACTTCCCGCGCACGACGCCCAGGTTTGAAACCTTCGTTCCTGCCGGAAGAACCGGCTGGCTGAAGATTTACAACCAGACGGGAGCGATCGGCATCACGGGCGCGGCAATCAACTTCAACCCGAACGCGTCGAGCAGCGCAGGAGCCTTCAACCAGGGCCATAACCTGCACGTGATGACGCTGACCAACACGGCCAGCTACATCATCCCGGTCTTCCCGCCGAGTTGTTAGCTCTGCGGTGGCAGGCCTTTTGTCATTCCTGAATTTTTCAGGAATCGCACATTCCGCTCTTTAGCCCGCGGATGCGGGCAATAGCATAAAGCCCAGGGTGTAGCGCGATAGCGCGAAACCCTGGGAGCAGTGATGATTGTGCGCCAAGCCCGCGAAAGCGGGCGACAGCGACAATCAGGTTGCTGATAAAAACGAAGAGCTGCCGCCAGCTTCGCAGGCTAAATGATTTTATTGCCTGTTTGCCTGGGGTTTACGGCTTCGCCTTCACCCCAGGCTTTATGCTCGCCGCCCGCATCCGCGGGCT
>CAYLJQ010000244.1:0-9325 GCA_964383955.1 uncultured Heliomicrobium sp.
AAGCTGATGTCGAATGATGTTCCAAGGAATGACCCCGAGGCGGACGGAATATAGTTTTACAGAATCGCCTTTGCAATTCAGTTTTGGCAGAAGTGGAGTATTTAGGCGATGCGTTTATGAGCCGATGACTTGTTGCTGTTCTTTCAGCGGCAAAGCTTCTGACGGCAGCACCGAAGCAACAATGGATTGCAATCGTTCTACTTGATCCTGTTGAAACTCTTTTAGTTTTGAATGGTCCGCAGGCTGCGGCAGGTGAATTGGTTCGTGATAAACGATTCGGACTTTGAAGGGGCGAGGGAAGTAGTGGTGGCGCGAAAACGCTCTGTACCCGCCAAGAATCGTCACCGGAACAATTGGCGCTCCGGTCTCGATTGCCAGACGGATTACGCCGGGTTTGAATGCTTCCAGGCGGCCTGTCAGCGTGCGCGAGCCTTCGGGAAAAAGCATCAAGCCGCCTCCGGCGCGCAACTGTTCCAGCGAAGCTTTCAATGCCGCACGGTCGCCTCGTTCAACATTCACCGGAAAAGAGCCATAAGCCAGCATCAACGGGCCCAATACGGGCAGCCGAGTCATCTTGTCCCAGGTCATGTACCGCAGCGGACGGTTGATCGGAATTGAAACCCAGAAGGGATCGAAGTAACTGACATGGTTGGGCGCAACAATCATCGCGCCGGATTTCGGCACGCGCTCAACGCCTTCAAATTCGATGCGAAAGTAAAGCCGCGAAACAACGGCAACAATCCAGCGAGAAATATGGAAAAGCCAGAGTTTGTTCATTCAATTGATAATGGATAATTGACAATTGATGACGAGCGAGTTGCTCATATCAATTGTCAATTATCCATTGCTTAGAGAGTTCCTTTCTTCATCTCTTCTGCCAAATAATCGGTCGCTCGCCAGGCGATGGCCAGAATCGTCAACGTTGGATTCTTTTCCGTAGCCGAAGGGAACGAGCTGCCATCCACCACAAACAGGTTCTTGACTGCGTGCATTTGGTTGAAACTGTTCAGCGCCGAAGTCTTTGGATCAGCACCCATTCGGCAGGTTCCGTGTTCGTGAATGGCAGTGCCTGGGATGTCGTAATCGCCGCGATTGAAATGAACGATTTCGGCTTTGGCCGCGCGCAGGATTTGTTCGGCGGTGTCGTACATTTCCTGCATCATCTTCATTTCGTTGTCGCCGTATTTCATCGTCAATTTTGGCAGCGGCACACCATATTTATCACGGCGATTTTCGTCAACTTCGACGCGATTTTCCGCACGCGGAGGAACTTCACCGTAAGGGTGCAGCTCAATCCAGGAAGGATAACGTTTGCGAATGTCAGTTTTCAGAGTCGCGCCAAACCCAGGCAAGCCTTTGGCCCAGCCCGCGCCCGCCTGACAGCCGATTCCCCAGAACTGCATGCCGAATCCGCGCGCGTAATCTCGTTTGCGTCCGTCGCGGTGATTGAATCGAGGCATATAAATGTGTTCGCCGCCGATGCCGTCGTCGTTGGAACTTGCTTGGCCGAACAACTGCGGCAAAAAGGCCCGCGCGTGAAAGCGAAACTGTTCGCACAGATATTTGCCGATCACGCCGGAAGTGTTGCCGATGCCGTTCGGGTAAATCGCCGATTTGGAATTCAGCAAAATGCGCGTCGAATCAATCGCCGAAGCTCCCAGCACAACGACGCGAGCGCGAACCTGCGTTTCCGCTTTTGTGTTGCGGTCAAAATATTGAACACCACTTGCCTTGCCTTCTTTGTCGGTCAGGATGCGCGCAACAACAGCGTTGGTGCGAATTTCCAGCTTGCCGGTTTTCGCGGCGACAGGCAGCAGATGATCGGCGGAATTAAAAAAGCTCCCGGTGTCGCAACCCGAACCACAACGTCCGCAATAATGGCAAGCAGGCCAGCCATTGTGATTGCGCGTCAGCACGGCTCTACGACCGGGCACAATTTGAATGCCCGCGCTGGCAGCAGCTTTTTTCAGCAGCATTTCTCCGCAGCGCGGTTGCGGTGGCGGCATATGGAATTTGCTGCCGGGCAATACATCCAAATCTTCATCGCCGCCGTTGACGCCGATCAGTTGGTCAACTTTGTCGTAATACGGCGCGATGTCTTTGTATTCAATCGGCCAGGGGATGCCGTATCCGTCGTTGACTTTGAAATCCACGTCGGAATATCGCAGCGAAACTCGGCCCCAGACGTTTGTTTTTCCGCCAACGCCCCAAACGCGAATCAGGTCAAACGGTTGATCGGGTGGAGTCAAAACAGGCTGTTCGGTCTTGCTCAGATAAAACTGCGGAGCCTGCTCGCCGCGCGCTCTCCGTTCGCGGGCTTCATATGGCAGCACATGCGTCCAAAACTTCGAGCGGTCAAATCGCCCTCCGGCATCCAGAACCAGAACGTTGACGCCTTGCCGTGTCAGATTCCAAGCAGCCATTCCGCCAGAAGCGCCGGAACCGATGATGACCACGTCATAAACTTTTGTCGTTTTTTTGATTTGCATCGCTTTTACCTTGTTACGAATTACGCCATCACTGTCGGATGTTTTTTCGCCCAGGGATGCGCCGCTTCCAATTCATAAGCCAATTGCAACAACGTCGCTTCGCCGCCGCGCCAGGCCGCAAGCTGACTGCCGATGGGCAGATTATTTTTTGTCCAGTACAGCGGCACAGACATCGCCGGAGTTCCACAGGCGTTGTGCAGCGGCGTGTACGCGACTTCATCAAGCACCCGAGCCAGCAAGGTGTCGAAGTTCGTTCGCGGATCGTGGTAGCCAAGCTTGTAAGGCGGAATGCGCATCACAGGCGAGAGAATCACGTCATAGTTTTTGAAGACGCCTTCCATGGCTGCCGCCGCTTCGTTGAAGGATTTGGTCGCTCGTCCGACAGCCTGGAACAAGCCGCGTTTTCGGCCAAGTTCCATCAGGCCGATTGTCCATGGTTCCAGCACGTCTTCGGCTTTCACACCTTTGCCAAGTACTGCTTCGACTTCCGCCGCCAGCCCAACCGTTCCTACTGCCCAGTAACCCAAAAACGCGTCGGTTACTTCGGGGCCGTTGATTGGCAATTTGATTTCGGCAACGTTGTGTTTCAGCGATTCGCACAGCTTGGCCGTAGCGCGAATGGCTTTTTCGACTTCGGGATCCGGTCTTTTACCGTTCACGCCTTCCAGCACCAGCGCGATTTTCAAGCGCTTTGACGACGGGCCAGAGATAAATCCAACCGGCGGCAGTTTGTCGTTGGTTTTGTTTTCCACCAAGTTCAAAAACGCTGCGGTGTCGCGCACGCTGCGGCTGACGCACAAATCATTGGCGATGCCGACGACATCGTTGGCCATTCCGCCGCTGGTGAACATGGCAATTTCGCGCCGCCGTGTGGGCTTCAATCCCACCAATCCATTTTGACAAGCCGGGATGCGAATGGAACCTCCGCCGTCGTTGGCATGGGCCAACGGCACGATTCCGGCAGCAACCGCCGCCGCCGAACCTCCACTGGAACCGCCCGTTGTGTAATCCGGGTTCCAGGGATTGCGCGAAGCTCCATGCAAAATGGGTTCGGTGGTTTCGATCAATCCAAATTCCGGCGCGTTGGTAACGCCGGCGACGATGAACCCGGCATGTTCCATTTTCGTGGTGAAGGGCGAATTGGCTTTGTGCAACCGTCCGTGTTTGGCGATGGCGCGCGCATACAACCGCGAACCGAAATCAATGTCGGCGTCTTTGTATTCACACAGGTTTTTCAGCAGCACGGGCACGCCTGCGAATGCTCCGTCGCCGAGCGGCTGTTTCGCACGCGCGCGAGCCTTTTCTACATCGAAGTTTTTCGTCAGTACGATGTTCAGCTTCGGATTGACTCGCTCAATGCGTTTCAACGTGTCTTCGACCAGTTCCAGCGGCGTAATTTGTTTTTTCCTGACAAGTTCTGCCAGACCGACGGCATCGTAATTGGCCAGTTCGGACGAGCGCAGTTTTGTTTGGGCGTTCAGCACGGAACTGCCTGTCGCTGCAATTACCAACGAAGCCGATTGTTTCAAAATCTCTCTGCGAGAAAAATTCATTCTCTGTCTCCTGATCTGTGTTTTATGCCGTCTTCATTCCGGCTACATTTTCCAAACCCATTTCCTGGATCAACTGATCGCGCAGCACGAATTTTTGCACTTTGCCGCTAGCGGTTAGCGGAAACGATTCGACGAAGCGGAAGATCTTCGGGACTTTGTGCCGGGCAATGTTGTCTTTGCAATGTTGGCGAAGCTCGTCTTCGGTCAACGTTTCGCCGGGTTTCAGGCGAATGATTCCGCAAACTTCTTCACCCATAAATTCGTCGGGAATGCCTACGATTTGGGCTTCGGCGATTTTCGGATGTCGCATCAGAAAAGCTTCGATTTCCGCCGGGTAAATGTTTTCGCCCCCGCGAATGATCATGTCCTTCACACGACCGACGATGTTGATGTACCCATCCGGACGCATTGTCGCCAAATCGCCCGTGTGCAGCCAGCCATCGGCGTCCAAAGTTTCCGCCGTTTTGTCGGGCATATTGTAGTAGCCGACCATGTTCGAATAGCCGCGCGTCCACAGTTCGCCGGATTCACCGCATTGGCAAACGTCACCCGTTCCCGGATTGACAATCTTGATCGAAGTGTGCGGAATCGCCAGTCCCACGGTTGCGGCCTTCAGTTCAAAACTGTCGGTGTAAAACGATTGGGTGACGGCCCCGCAGGTTTCCGTCATACCGAACACAATCGAACAATCGGCGCCAATGCGATCCTTGATTTGCTCCATTACGATGACAGGAACCGGCGTTGCTCCGGTGAAGATGTTGTTTACGCTGGAAAGGTCGAACTCCGCAAAGCGCGGATGATTCAGCATTGCCACCAGCATCGTCGGCACGGCAAAGGTAAACGTGCCCTTTTCCTTCTCGAATAACTCAAGCTGTTTGGCCGGGTCAAAAGCAATCAACGGAATCAGCGTGCAGCCCAGGAACACGGAATAAATAATCGCGCCCAAACTGCCGGCAATGTGAAAGTACGGCATTGAAGTCACGTACCGTTCATCGGCGGTCAAGGCTCCGCGCGAAGCGGCAATGTGCGCCTGATTGACCAGGCTGTAATGCGTCAGCATAACGGCTTTGGGAAAGCCGGTCGTTCCGCTGGTGTATTGCATCTGCACCACATCGTGAACGCCAACCGAAGCCTGCCGCGATTTCAATTCATCATCTGAAACGTTGTCCGCCAGCGCGGTGACTTGGGAATACAGCGTCACACCCGGCTTGGGTTCCTTGCCGATCAAAACGACTCGTTTCAATCGCGGCAAGTTTTCCGAATTCAATTCCTGGCAGGCGGGATCGCTGAGCAATTTCAATTCCGGCGCGACGGAGTAAACGGCTTCCAGATAAGAAAATCCGCGCAATTCTTCAATCAGAAACAGCGCCTTGATGTCGCCCTGGCGCAGCGCGTATTCGATTTCCGCCGCGCGGTAATTGGTATTGATCGTCACCAGCACACCGCCAATTTTGGAGACGGCCATTTCCAGAAACACCCATTCAGGAACGTTTGTCGCCCAAACAGCGATGTGGTCGCCTTTTTCGATTCCCAGCGCCATCAGGCCTTTCGCCAATTGATTTACCGTGTCGCGGTACTGACGATAGTTCATCCGAAAATCCAATCCGAATTCCGGATAGCAGTACGCCAGCGCTTCTTTGTCAGGAATTTCTTCGGCGCGCCGGTCGAGCAAATCGCCAAGCGTCATTTCAATGAGTTCCGTGCCGAATGGTTCGGCTTCCCAGTGTGCCAGATTATTCTGTATTCCCATTTCCGTCGCTCCTGAATGAATGGTTTCCCGCGAAGTAACACGAAATTTCACGAAGAAAATCCTGCTTCGTGTTTTCTTTGTGTGGCTTCGTGGGAAAAAGTCTACCTTGCTAAAGCGTGGTATTCGCGATTTGGAATCATTCCCGTCGCCGAAGCCATACGATTCGTGAAGTTGTACATCGCAGCGATTTCAATCACGTCCCAGACTTCTTCCAGCGTCAGCCCGAAGCTTTGCAAATGCGCAATGTCTTCCGGCGAAGCGTTGACCGGCGTTTCGGTCAGCAGCGTGGCGAAATCCAAAACAGCTTCCATCTTGGCGTCTAGACCCGCGCGTTTGTAATCCAGCGTGATGCGGTCGGCCTGGATCGGATCGCCGAGCGTTTGCCGCAATGCCGCTCCGTGGGCGACCAGGCAATACAAACAGCCATTGGCCATCGAAACTGCGACGGCAATCATTTCGCGTTCGGCGGCGTTCAGATTTTCCGTCGGTTCGTGAAGCTGTTTGTAATGCGCGAACCACGCGCTGAAGCGTTCCGGGCGGAAGCTGTACACGCGAAAGACGTTTGGCACAAAGCCGACTTTCTCTTTGGCTTTTTTGAACAACCCTTGCAGGCTTTCGGGCAATTGGTCTTCGGCGGGAACGGGGAACCAACTGACTTGTTCTTCGGAATGTAAATTCATCAAGAACTCCTTCACTTGGCGGCGGGATTTTGTTTGCTTAGCGTAGCGTATTGAATGGATTGCAGCGGGTAAGAGTGGACTTCGTTTTCCTGGCCTTTGTCGCCAGTTACGCGCGGCGACCCAAACCTCGACGTGATGATTTCGGTAAACAGTTTGCCGTCGCGCAATTCTTCGCGCGAAGTCAGCAACACATCGCCGACTTTGAACTGACTGAACATGACGTTTCCCATCAGGCGGCAATCCAGCAAAATGCCGTTGACTTCGTCCATTACGAAAGTTCCGGGTTTGTCGGATTGAGGAATCAGTTTGTAATTGCGAACGTTCTTTTTGTCGCCCGCGCCGTATACGATTTGCCACTGGTACGCGCGTTCACCTTTGAGGGGATGAATGTGCAATTCCATCGGCACTTCCTGCTGAGCATTGGCGTTGGGAATGACCAGCGTGCCCGCCCAATCGCCAAACCAATCCGGCGGAAGTTGGTTGGTTTGGGCTGCTACCGGATTTTGAAAGAAGGAAGAAATAAACAAAAAGATGAGTGGAAAGACGAACATATGGTTGAAGGTCGGAAAGGGAAACAGAAGGGAAAGACCAAACGGAAAGCGTCCTTTTAGTCTTTCCGTTTAGTCAGTGATTTCATTCTGTTCCGTGTTCTAGTTTTTTGGGAGCTACAGCTTGCACTGTTTAGCGATGATTTCTTTCATGATTTCCGAAGCGCCGCCGCCGATGGTGTTCAATCGCGCATCGCGCCAGGCGCGGCCAATCGGGTATTCGGTGGTGTAAGCGAATCCGCCCATAATCTGCATGCAGTCGTACATCACTTTTTGATCCAGGTCGCAGCAGACCAGCTTGGCCATGGTGATTTCCTTGACGGCGTTTTCGCCTCGGTTCATCAAATCCAGCGCGCGATAGCACAGCCATTTGGCGGCTTCGACAGTGGCCAGATGTTCGGCGAATTTGTGACGCCAGACCTGGAACGATCCTATTGGCTGGCCGAAAGCTTTGCGCTCTTTGCCGTACGCCACGGCGTATTCAATGGCGCGCTCCATCTTGTAAACCGCGCCCAGCGCAGCGACCAGCCGCTCGCCCTGAAAATTGTGCATCACGTAATAAAAGCCTTTGTTCAATTCGCCCAGCAAATATTTGCGAGGAATGCGGCAGTTGTCGAAAAACAATTCCGCTGTATCTGAAGACAGGTTGCCGACTTTTTTCAGCTTCTTGCCAACGCTGAAGCCCGGTGTATTGGTTGGGAAAATGACAAAGGAAATTCCCTTGTAGCCTTCCTCGCCGGTTCGGACAGCGAGCAGGATGAAGTCAGAGCGGGTGCCGTTGGTGATCCATAGCTTCTGACCGGAAATCACGAAATCACCTGTATCAGAGGGGCCATCAATCACCGCGCGGGTTTTGAGGTTGGCGACGTCGGAACCTCCGC
The DNA here is from genome assembly GCA_964383955.1 of uncultured Heliomicrobium sp. GTDB lineage: Bacteria > Acidobacteriota > Blastocatellia > RBC074 > RBC074 > RBC074. The sequence goes on from CAYLJQ010000244.1 coordinate 7,902, forward strand.
CGGGTTCGCTGATGCCCAAAGCTGCAATGAAATCTCCGGCAACGGCAGGCTTCAAAAATTCTTCGCGTTGTTCGTCGGTGCCAAGTTCTTCCAGCACGGGCAAAGTCATGTCTGACTGCACCATCAAGGCCATCGCTACGCCGCCGCTGTTGGCGTATGACAAACCGTCCAGGTAGGCCGCCGTCGCCCACCAATCCAAACCGTTGCCCCCCCAGCGCGGATCGGTGCGAATGCCGAACAGGCCCAGATCACCGGCTTTCTTGAACAATTCGCGCGGAAAGATTCCGGCTTCGTCCCATTCTTCGGCAAACGGAGCGATTTCTTTCTGGCAAAACTGTTTGACGGTTTCGCGCAACATTGCGTGCTCTTCGGTGAAATAAGGGAAAGCCGGCGCGGCTTCAACAGCCTGAGTTTTGGTTGCGGTTGGCATGGTCTGATCCTCCAAAAATGGTGCTCAAAGTCGTCGTTGATGAGTTTTGAAGATTGCTACGAGAGAAGGGAAGCCGGTGGTTTTCACCAGCGCGGCGCACAGTAGCATAGCTCTGCGGCAAAGCGAAAGAAGGGATTTGGCGTGGAGAAATGGTTTGTTTGAAGAGGGGCGAGAAACCACAGATGAACACAGATTCACTCAGATGAACCCGAAAAAGCGGGGAATGTTTGTTCTGTGTTTATCGGTGTTGATCCGTGGTTTCCGGTTTGATTGCTGGTTGAATGTTAAGGTTTCTGAGCGAATCTGCCCGCGCGGCTTCGCTGGGTTCCGCCGGAGCCCGAATGGTTCTTTTGCGCTTCAGCGGCAATGGCTTTCAGGTCGGCAATGATGGTTTGCGCATCTTGTTTCTCAACCCCCGAAGCGGCCAGGATGACTTGCGCATCAGCAATGGCTTGGCTGACTTCGGCGGTTGAAATATTGGCGCTGTTCATCACGGCGTACAGGTCGTTGGTCAGCTTGGCTTTTTCGGCATTGCTGATGTTGCCATCGCTCATGGCATCGGCCAGATCGGCGGCAAGTTTATCCACCAGCGCCGGATCAGGTTTGGTTGCTCCGTCGGCCATCGCCATCAGGTCGTTTTTCAGAGCTTGTTTCATTTCCGGCGTCACCTGCGAACCTTGTTTTATGGCTTGAAGGTCGGACGTCAGTTTCTGAATGTTTTTCTGTTGGGTTTCGCTGATGTGCTTACCGGTCGGTTTGTTGCCGGTGCGGGCAGTGGCGGTGGCTTCTGTGCCGGCTTTTCCCAGACGTCCGCCAGCGCGTTGCGCGAATGTGGTCGCCGACAAGGCGGTCAGGCAAACAGTAAGTATAATTGCGGTGATGAACAATTTGATTTTCATTTGGTGGTTCTCCTTGGTTGAGTTGATTAGAAGTTTGGTGCAGTACCGCGCGCGTGAGCAAGCGGTGACTTATGCAAAAGGCCGCTTGCTCACGC
>CAYLJQ010000245.1:0-9268 GCA_964383955.1 uncultured Heliomicrobium sp.
TATACAGCCAAAATCTTCAGTAACGTTTTCGAGGAAGCATCACATTGATGTAGATGCAAATGCCATCTGGGTTGCTGGTGGCCAATTTAAAGATGGCCAAAGGCTTTCGGAAACTTACCAACGCTTCAAAGAGAACAATGCGGCAACTCTAAAATTCTGTATCGAAGTCACTGATAGCAATGTTGTAATTGGGTATAAGCCTTCTTGTTGATTCCTAAAATTTTCCGCGTTTTTTCAAATCAAATTTTTCCAGTGGCGACAGAAAGTAGTAGCTTCGGTCTTCGTGTTGCTTGCCGTCGGTGATTGCGACTTGTCCAGCGCCGATCACTTCAAAATTATCGCCTTTTACGACAATCGCAGTGGATTCATCAATGCCGATGCCAAGCAGTTCTGGATGCGCGGTGATGACCTCGGCAAGGTCTTTTTCGCGGCGGCGCGTGTTGATATGTTGATCCACGGCGACTCCACGCAGGAAACCGAAGCCGACCTCATAGCCTTTGGCCATCATGATCGTGTTGCCTTCGCGCGCGCCGCGGACCAGATACGACGCCTGAATGCTGGCACCTGCCGATGATCCGCCAATGACTCCGCCGCGTTCCAGCACTTTGCGAATTTCTTTCAGCGTCAGCGTGTCGGCGTACGAATCCACCAAGCGCCACTGGCGACCGCCGCCAAACCACACGCCGGACGCTTCGCGGATTGGAGCGGCGAAGGCTTCGGTGTCAGCGACTTTGCGGTCGCGAGTGTGCAGCACGGTGACGTTTTTCAATCCGAACAAACGTGGGGATTCATCACCGGTTTGATTGTTGAGTTGCTGGTCTTCGCCAGCGGTTGGGATGTAAATGAATTTGGCGTCGCGGCCTCCCGCCAGTTCGATGAAGCGGTTCGAAATGGAAGGCGGAATTTTGCCACCCCCAACGACGACCAGCGAACCTTTGGCGGGGCCAACTTGTGGGGCGCTGTTATTGCTTTGAGCCAAAGCGGCGACTGCGATCAAACAGATTGCCAAAGATGCAAACCATCTTTTCATGTTCTTTCCCTCTACTTTTGCGTTGATGTCTGGCTTTTCGGTGGAGCTTCTTTTACCTTCATTCGCGCGTTCGCGCAATGTTCAAACTTCATCAATCTCAACTGTTCAGGAGGATTCGCATGAAAACTGCACTCAAAGCTGCGCTGTTTGTTTGCTTGTTGCTGACAATTGGCCAAACCGTTTTTGCTCAATCGCAGCAGCCGTATGTTGTCGAGTATTACTACAAAACGAAATGGGGCTACACGGAGGAGTTCCTGACGCTGTTCAAGAAAAACCATTTGCCGGTTTTGAAAAAGCAGATTGAATCAGGCCGGATTTTAAGCGTGAAGATCGAAAAGCCGCGTTATCACGCGACCGAAGAAGGGCGATGGGATTTTCGCGTCACGCTGACTTTCAAAAGCGCTGCCGCGTTTCATGAACCCAGCCCGGAAGAGGCAATCATCAAGCAGCTTTATCCGGATCAGGCTACATTCAAAAAGGAAGAGCAGCGAAGGTTTGAGATTTTGATTTCGCACTGGGACGTGCCGTTGGTGAGCGTGCCGGAAAATTGAGGTGACAATACAGGAAAGAAAACACCGATTGGTAAGGGAATATGCTGCTTACCAATCGGTGTTGAGTCTTAGGTTTCTCGTTTCGGGCCACAAGCGGCTATTTCGCGGCAGTGACAACGACAACGATGTTTGCTCTTGCGCCTAGACCCAGATTGTCATTTGCTTTGATCGAAACATTGTATGTGCCAATCTGGGTTGGCGTTGGCGCTAGATTCAAACTATAGGTGTTGGGATTGATTCCGGTGACACGTTTGACCAGCGTGACAAAACTTGCGCCAGAGATGGAAGTTTCAGCGACGATTTGACCGGGGTCAGGGTCTTTAATCGTAATCACAAGTTCCAAAGCCTTGCCTGCGACGGCCTCTACCTTTTCAGGAGCGTCAATGATGGGAGGACGATTGTCGCTTTCTTTAGGCAAGACCAAGTCGGACATTTTCGTAATTCCGCCCAGCACTGCAGGCGCAGTCACGTTGGGCGTCCTCAGTACATTCAAATTGGCCAACACCGCTGCGCCTTCGACAGTCAGAATCTCCCCTTCTTTGGCGGGAACGTAGCGCAAAAGATAGCTACCGTTGCCATCTGTTGTCGCCACCTGACCTTTGCAACGGACGACGGTCTTTGCCACAGGTTTTCTGTCGCTGTTCAGCACGCGGCCAGTGATCGTCGTCGTATCAGCATATTGCGCAGCAAAGTAATACGAACTGACTTTGACAGTATTGGCACCGGTTTCAATGCGTTTTCCATCGGCAGAAACTTTGGCTCCCGTCTTTTCCTCGACGAATTTGCCCAGTTCGCTATCGTAATAAAACAGCGTCAAAAGCGTGTTTGCCGGGAAACCGTCTGTGTTTGGGAAGATCAGTTGGATTCCAGGATCAAACTGATAATTAAACGGTGTGAGCTGGACGATGCTGGGACTAAAATAACCAAAGGGCAATTGCACTGGTGTCCTTGAATTTTTCAGAGGGGTCAGCGTCAAGCGCATCGAAGTTTCGCCGCCTGGGCCTTTCACTTTAGTTCCTTGCGGAACCAACACTTGATATTCACCAGTTTCGATTGTCAGAGGCAGCGGTGAAGGCTGAGCGGGCGATTGAAATGAATCGCCGAAGGCTTCACCTTCGCCAAATGACCCACCACCAATCACGCCGCTTCCACCAGTTTCGGCTTGCAAAGAGATGTTGCCCGATACTTGCGTGTCGCGATTGGCAATCGCTGTAAGTTTTCGTGTGTATTTGGGGTATGTAACTGTGGTTTGAAGCGCTGTTCCATCAAATTCGACAACATGCGCCCCAGGCGGCACGTCAGGCAAAACAAATGATCCCGTAGCATTTGTCAGGGTGGAAATGGGGGAATTCGGAATTCTTACGGGGACATTGCTGAGCGGCTGGCCATTGGTGTTTTCGACAAAGCCGCTGATTGACGTCCGAACCTGCAACGTGGAAATGCTCTGGCCTTCACCCTGTGGAGTACGAACGCTGACCGTCCCGCTTTCAACATTGAAGGGAACCAGCACCTTTAGTTGAGTTGTCGAAGCTTCCATTACGTCCGGAACATCCAGGCCATTGATTCGCACGACATTGTCTTCTTTAACAGAAGAAAAACCTTGCCCGTTGATAATCAACTCAGTTCCAGCAAGTGTATTAACTGAACCAAAACCATTGATTGACGGAGGTTGCGCCCCGCCGGCGCCCGCAATCTCCAACCTGACTATATTCGAAGCAGTGTAGCCATTCCCGATAACAGTAACATCCACTCCGCCACGTCCAGTCAAACTGGAAGGAATGATCGCGTTTACCTGATCCAATCCGACAAAATCAGGTTGGGGAACGGCACCAATGACTGTGGCTTCGATTCCGCCAATCAAAACCTTAATACTTTCATTCAAGTTTCCGTCGCCATTGATATCCGTTGCCTTACGAATGCCGGTAAGGAACAACACCAGCACAACCACATCTGTCTCTGGGACATTGATGGGTTTGGTAATGTACTTTTGCTCTTGTTGGTTGTATTGCGAAAGTGCTTCGTATCTTTGAGATCCGTCCGGTTTAACGCGAAGAATTGTGGCTGCCGGAACGCCTTTTCCATTGGAGTTCGCGGCAAAAATTCCCGGTGCAACGCGTGCAATCATGACAGTTCCATTGGAAACCGTCTGGCCAAACTTGACCACGACATTGGCTAGCCCTGTTTCCGTTGCAGCGGGCATCAGATAGTTAATCTGGAAAGGGGAAACAAAAAACAACCCGGCTTTGCGCCCGTTTACTTCTACAGAAGTGCCACCCAAATCCGTAGGCAATTGGATGCCCGGCGTATTCGGTTCAGCATCGCCTGCAACAATCACTGAAGACGCCAATTGTGAGCCGAAAGCCGAAACAATCGAATCCGGCGCAACCGGCACTTGCTCAAATCCAGCGGCGGAAACTGTAGACACCGGATCCGCACTCACGTCGAACATGGCTGATGCGGCAGGCATGAGGTAATGTGCATGAGCGGCAACAGGCATGGCTGCCGGCGATTTTGGCTCAACGGTTTGCGTGCTTGATCCCGCGAATCTAATGGCGGCAGTTGCTCCAAACGCCAGCATCAAAATCAACCCTGCTGCAATTAACAGACTGCGGCGCGAGCCATTAAAAGCAATACGTAACAACTTGGCGACAGGTGAAACCTTACGGCTCGAAATCATAACGACCTCCCAAATATGACAACAAAAAGAACAACCCTCTCGAACAATTTTTGATGGATGATGGGGTGCGAATCGGGGACAAAAAACGAAGGCTTGCGACTTACATGGTGAGAACGCAGCCCAGCGCAGGGAATATTGAGAAGCAGCCGCCGACGGATTAACGGTTCGTCCGATCCTGTCAACTCCTAATCAGTGAATCAGGTCGGTTGAGATGAATGCGGCTGTTCGGCGCACAGCAGGAAGTATATCCGTCCGGCGATGCGATGCAAGCATGAAGATTGCCCACGTTTTGTCAGGACACTTTAGTCGCGATTCTCGCTGGGTTTTGGCACCTTATGCTCGGCTTAAGGAAAGCCGAGGCTGTTGTTTTCGATCCAGATTCGCGACTTCCCAGATGAAGTGAGATAGATTCTAGTTGTCTTGCCGGTCTCTTGGCCTGCAAAAGAAAAAAGCGGGAGACAATTATTAATCATCTCCCGCGAACGCGCTGCTTCAGGTTATGCGTTGAAGTAAATCGGTCAGGCTCTGATCAGGCCTTTGAAGTTGGAAGTGTTGATCTGATAACCAGGGAAAATCGTGTTTAAGTTTGCTGCACCCAGATGGTTTTTAGCCAATTCGGCAAAAACATCGCGAAAGTCTGTGGTGATGGCCAAATCGCGTTGTTCGTTTAGTTCATTCGGCTTCAAGCCTGGCCATTTGCCGTAAACCTTGCCGCCTTTGACGGAACCGCCAATCGCGAACATGACGCTGGCGTGCCCGTGATCGGTTCCGCGATTGCCATTTTCTTTGGCCGTGCGCCCAAATTCAGTCATTGTCAGGATAACAACTTCGTCGGCGCGCTCCTTCAGATCGGCATAAAGCGCTGAAATACCATTGGCGAATTCGGTCAAACGATTGGCCAACTGGCCTTGCCCGGCTCCTTGATTCGCATGCGTGTCCCATCCGCCAATGTCTGTGAAGGCAACTTCCAATCCGATGTTTGATTTGATTAGTTGCGCGACTTGTTTCAATCGGTCGCCAAACTGGCCGCGTGGATAAACGACTCCGGTAGTCGGTTGATACTGGGTCGGGTTGACTTGTTTCAGCATTTTGACGGCTTCAAACGTCTCTTTGCCTGTCCCGCGAAGCGCATCATTGACCGTTTGCTGATACATGGCTTCAAAGCCACCTTGCAATGCTTGACCCATCTCACCGCCACCGGCGCGGATCGCGAAATCATTAATGCTGGTCATTGCAATTGCGGAAGCCTTGCCTTGCATGGTGCGCGGCAGATTGGCTCCCATAGAAACACCGCGAAACGGCGAAGCTTTCGGATCGGCGCTGGCTTGCAGATAACGATTCAACCAGCCGTCAACAGTGCTTTTGACGCCAGGCGTCCCGGATTCCATGTAATCCTGAGCATCAAAGTGCGAGCGTGTGCTGTCTGGCGAGCCAACCGCGTGAATAATCGCCAGTTGGCCGGAATCATAAATTGGTTTGAAAGACGCAAGCGAAGGATGCAAACCGAAAAATCCATCCAGATCAATTGCTGTTGTTGCATCGCCGCTTTTGGGCTTGGGAACCGCTATGCTCGGACGCAAGCTGTAATAAGTGTCATCACCGAACGGAACGACTGCGTTCAATCCATCCATTGCTCCACGCTGAAAGATGGTGACTAGAATCCGCTTGCGTCCGTTTCTGCCGGTTTGCGCCAGCGTGCGAGTCAGAAATGAAGGTGACACGGTTGCTGCGCCAACACTGGCCAAAGCGATGCCGCTGCTTTTCAGGAAAAATCTTCTGTTCATTTTCTTACTCCTGCTTTGTTCGTAGTACCGGCTTTAGCCGGAAAGTTTCCACTTGAATTCGGTACTAAGAACTTTTCTCACTGCCTTTGAAACTCCGGAGAGCCAAGAATCAGACCAACGACTTTGGCTGCGTCTACGGCTTTCGAGCTGTCGTTTTTTGCCAATAACTGTTCGTTCAAACTTTTATCAATTGTTGAACGGGATTGGGCGGAAAGCTCGCCTTTCAGCAACAATTTTGCGTAAAGATCAACCAGTTGCGACGGCTGCATCGTGCCACTATTTGGTACCAGCGAACTCAGATTGGTTCGAGTGCCCGGAATTCGATTGGCAGCCAGCGCCAAGGCAAAATTCATGCGCTCCAGCAACGCTCCCGTGTTCACCCAATGTTCGGCGGTGTCAGGATAGCCGGTCGGCGGTTGTGCCATAAATAAGGCTTCGCCCATCTGCGCGATCCAGCGATGGAATTGCGGCCCGCCAGTCGTATCAGCGCCAATGGCTCGCACTGCGCTGACAGTCATTTCGAAGGGAGTTTTGATCTTCGCGCGATAGTTTTCCGCAGCGAAAAATTCCGGAGAGCCAAACAAGGTTCGCAGCACTTGGCGGATGTCGCCATCTGTCTTCTTGAACGTTTCAGTCATTCGATTGACCAGGCTTTCAGGCGGATTGTCATTGACGAACTTGCGAGCCAGTTTTGTCGAAATGAATTTTGCCGTTGAAGGATGCGTCGCCAGCAGATGAATCACAGCGTGGCCGTCTTTTTGCCCCCCGCCCGCCGCGATCTTTTTGCCAAGGACGGTTTTATCGCCATCGTCATGAATATTCGGGTTAAAGAAGAACTCCGCGCCGTTGCGAGGTTGCCGCAAAGTCCAACCCGTAAAGCAACGGGCAATTTCCTGAACGTCTTTTTGCGTGTATCCACCATCAACGCCGAGCGTATGAAGTTCCATGATTTCGCGCGCGTAATTTTCGTTCAGTCCACGCGGGGCTTTTTTGATTTTCCCTTGCGCATTGAGCATCTGCTCTTTTTCCGGGTCCGACATTTTGTCGCCCAATCTAGTCTGCCTACGTTGTAAAGCTCTTTCTGCTCGTTCGCGGCGTTGCAGAGCTTGCGCATTGGGCGCGGCGCTCATCCAGTTATCCAGGTAAAACAACATCGCGGGACTTTCCGCTGTGGCTTTCAGCAAATCTTCAAACTTGCCGAACACATTCGGACGAATGACATCGCGTTCATAAGTGGTTGTTAGTACGCGATCAGCGCCTTTTTGCAAAAATACATTGAAGTGGTTGAACCAGAAATCGGTCATCACTTCCTGCAACTGCCGCTCGCTATAAACTGCGCGCAGGATTTTGGATTGCTGCAATTCCAGGGCGACCTGCTGAGGCTGTTTGTAGCCCATATCTTTCAGCATCTTTTGGATTTCGCGTCGCTTGGTTTGGTTCGCAGTCTGTTCTTGTTGGGTTTGGCCTGTGGGAGTGTTTGCGCCATTGGCAAAATCCGGCACTTCCATCCCTTTTGATTTCAGCGCCTGCTGAATGACTTGCGGTGGCGGATAATAATTGGCCAGTTCTGTGTTGCTTAAGTGAATGCTTTCGATATTTTTGAGCTTTTGATCCAACGCAATATCGGAAATGCGGTCTGGGTGGAGCTGCTCGTCCAGGTATTTTTCCCAACCAGTTTTCATCACGCGCTCAATATCGCCAGGTCGAGCGCCAAATGTGATACGGTCGAGCAAGTGAACTGTTTTTTGCTCTGCGCTCAAGCTTTTGGTAGAAGCGGGCAAAGTCTTTGATTTGTTTTTCTTGGAGTCTTGCGCTTGTGCGAATAGGGGACTTAATGCCAAAAGCAATGCCAACAAATTGGCCACGAATCTAGATACAACAGTTCTTGTCATAGTTTCCTCCCACGTCCTTGATTGAACTTAAATCCGGGTGAGTTGAAATGCAATCCGGTATTTGTTTGTCAGGTACTGACAGCGGATTAGAGGTGGGTTGTTTAGGATTGGCCGAAGAAACTTGCAGTGCAAACAAAAAAAGAACGGTTGCTCAACTGCGTATGGCCTCCCCCAAGAACCATACGCAATCAAACAACCGCTCTATTTGGAAAACCTCTTCAACGTTTGACGTCCCCCAACATCTCCCGTCTCCGAGTTTACCTAAACTGCTGAAGCATTGCTTGTCGTCCTACCATTTAGCAACGACCGTACCACGAAAGCAAAGGTCGCAAAAAATCTTCTTATTTGCCGCTAACTCATTGAAAAGGAAAGAGTATTTTTGGTTTTTCTTTATTTGCCTGAGAGAGGCTGGATTTAGCGTTTTTGAAAATATGATGTAAAACGTTACACAGAAAAAAGGTCTTTGAACGCTTTTTAGGCATGGCCACTTTGAAGCGGCTATTTTTCGTAAAATGGGTTTCTCTGTCCTGAAAGATCAGAAGTCGAAAAGACTCAGAAGCAGTGGTGATCCGGCGGATCGAAGCAGTTTTTACATACTCCTTGCTGCCATAAACAGCCATAATTTCCCGATCTTTGATTTTCAAATTACTGCTCGACCAAAATCACAGTATTCGATAAGCGGACACTGACCGCATTTTGGATTTTGGGGATGGCAAATTCTCCTGCCAAGAGAGATCAGATTAATGTGCAGTGGGTAATGTTTCTTGGCTGGGATCAATGATTCGATTATTCGATGCGCAAGCTCATCGCTGATTTTGGCAGGCAACAATCCGACTCGACGCAGAATTCTGAAGATATGGGTGTCCATGGGGAAAACAGAACGTTTGCAGGAAAATAGTAGAACGCAAGCGGCTGTCTTTGGTCCTACGCCTTTTAGCGAAAGCAGGAAGCTGCGCGCTTCATCTATTGGAGCCGTCTTCAAAAAGGACAAGTCCAGGCTTCCTCTCCGTGCCCAAATCTCATTCAAGAGATTTTTGATGACCACGGATTTGACGTTGGCCAAGCCGCCGGACTTGATTGCCGCAGCAATACTTGTCGGGCGCGCTCGCATGACCGATTCCCAGTCAGGAAAGCGGGCCTTCAAACTGGCGAAGGCTCTGTGACTATTGATGTTGCTTGTGGATTGGGAAAGGATTGTGGCGATTAACTCATCTAACGGATCGTCGTGGCTGTCATTAGGCGGCGATCCGTAGGTTGCTTCCAGGTTTTGAATGACGAACCTGAGTAAACGCCGTTTTTCTTCAAACTCGGCTGAGGAAGCGTCCGGTTTCATC
>CAYLJQ010000246.1:0-9266 GCA_964383955.1 uncultured Heliomicrobium sp.
CTCTTCTCTTTGCTCAGCATCAGCGCATTTGCGCAGGTGGGACGCATCGAAGGCGACGTCCTCAAAGCGGGCACCACAGAGCCAATTGTGGGAGCGGAAATTCAAATCATCCGCACGGACATCAAAGGTAACTACCCGGTCAAATCCGATAAAAAGGGTCACTTCCTGCATGCAGGTGTGCCTTATGTCGGCACGTACACAATCATCGTTTCTGCCGAAGGGCACGAACCGGCTTTTAACGCGGGCGTTCGACCGGATAAAGAACCGCTTAAATTCGAACTTCGCCCAGGCGATGGCCGTAAACTGACACTGGAAGACACCAAGAAAGGTTCTGGTGGCACCACGGCAGGCGGCGCACCTCCTAAAATGAGTGAAGCCGATAAGAAAAAAGCCGATGAGGAATACAAAAAAGCACTTGCCGAAAAGGATGAGGCCGAGAAGTACAATGCGGCAATTGCCGTGATCAACGTCAAGCTGAAAGAAGGCAATGACGCAATGGCCAAATCAGATTTTGCAGCCGCAATTACGGCGTTCAAAGAAGCTGTTGCCGCCAACCCAACCATCCACATTTCGCAGGGCAATTTGGCAATCGCGTTGCAAAAACGCGCTGTCAAACAATTCAACGAAGGCAACCGCGACGGAGCCAAACAGGATTTCCTGGATTCCGTCGCAGCCACCACCAAAGCCCTGGAAGGATTGGACGCTGCGGAAAAAGACACCAAAGTAAAAAGCGATCCTGTGCAAAACAAAGCCAATCGCCGCACTTATCTGGTTGTCAGGGCTGAATCCGAAGCGATTCTTGGCGGTAAATACTTTGATGGCCCGCAGGCAGAAGCCGCCGTCAAAGATTACAATGCGATTTCGGAGCTGACCGACGACCCGGCCAAGAAGAAAGAATTTCCGATCAAGGGCGCGCGAGTGCTTTTTGACGCAGGGCAAACAGATTCAGCGATTGCCGCTTACCAAAAGATTCTGGAAGCTGACCCAAGCAATATCGAAGCCTGGCATGGAATCGGACTGGCTTATGCCAACGCTGGCAAATTCAAAGAATCAGCAGATTCCTTGCAGACCTTCGTTGAAAAAGCGCCCGCCACGGATGCTCGCGTCGCTGAAGCGAAAACGGTGATTGCCGAACTGGTGCGCGGCAACAACCTGCCTCCTCCGAAATCTCTGGATGACGGCAAACGAAAAGGCGCGGCTCCCGCTCCCAAGAAAAAACCATAACCCAACTCAGGTTCCGACGTACCGGAAATTGATGCAAAACGGGCAGGTCTATATGGCCTGCCCGTTTTTTGCTTTCGAATCTGGTAAAAAATTGACGGTCTTCGCAGGGGCAAGTTATAACCTCCATTTGTTGCGTACTGTTGTGCAACTTCTTTAGCTCGCCAATGTTGATCCTCGATGATTTGAAAAAATCTGGCCTGCTACTTTCCCTGCTCCTGCTTGCCAGCGCGCTGTGTTCCACGCCTGTTCTTGCGCAATACCGCTTTGATCACTGGACGACGGACAATGGCCTGCCGCAAAACTCAGTGAATTCAATCCTGCAAACCCGCGATGGCTACCTTTGGCTGACAACCTTCGACGGCCTGGTGCGGTATAACGGCGCGCAATTCACCGTTTTCAACCATACGAACACCAGCGCGATTACCAACCAGCGCTTTGATTTCCTGTACGAAGACCGCGAAGGCAATCTTTGGATCAAGAGTGAAGATGGATCGCTGATACGATATCGCGATGGCCGATTCACAGCTTACTCGGCACAACAAGGATTGCCGCAAGACAAGATTCACCGGTTAGGCGTAATGCTGGACGGTACCGCGATCGTGGAGACGGCAAAGGGAATGGCGCGCTTTCGGAACGAGCGATTTGAGGCGGTAGCGTCAGATCCGCTGGGTTTCGAATCCATGGCCGGATACTGCAATTTCTCGCCTGCTTCAGGGGCAACAAAGACAGTTTGGTATCGTCAAGGGACAGAATTGCGTCGCGTCAGCGGCGGACGTATGACTTCTTACCAGGCGCCGCCGGGCACTGATCAGCTTTACGAAGATCGGCAGGGCCGTCTATGGATTGGGTTTTGGGACAAAGAAGGACTGGCAGTGCTGGAAGGCGACACATTGCACAGTTATACGGTCAAAGATGGTTTGCCGGCGGCGGCAGTTGAAGCGTTTTGCGAAGACCGCACAGGCACACTTTGGTTCGGCACACATGGCGGTGGGCTGGTGCGATTCCGGGACGGCAAATTCACCACATTCGACAACCGGCATGGGCTTTCCGGCAATAACATTCGCGCCATCTTTGAAGATCGTGAAGGCATTATCTGGATCGGGACGGCCGACACCGGCCTGATGCGGATGACACCGCAAATCATCAGCACCTATTCCGAAAAAGACGGTATGGTGGGAAGGGCTTTCTACCCAATCCTGCAAGACCGCGCCGGTGACATTTGGATTGGAAATGCGGGCCTGCACCGTTTCAGCAATGGCAAGTTCACCTATTACCCGGTCAAGTCTCCTTCACAAACATCGAAGCAGCGCTATTCAACCATCCGGTCACTGTTCGAAGACAGCACGGGCAAGTTGCTGCTGGGCGGAAGCGGCACAGGGCTGGCTGTTTATCAAAATGGAACGTTCAGATACGACGCAGCGGTGCTGTCACGCGCTCCATTGGTGATATATCAGGATCGCCAGGGCGCGTTTTGGCTTGGCTTTAATGGCGAATTGTTCAGAGAAAAAGACGGAGTGAAAGAGCAATTCGACGGCAAAGACGGGCTGCAAGGATATGTGCAGCAAATTTATGAAGATCGCCGTGGGCGGTTGTGGATCTGTACGTATAGCGGGCTGGCCGAATATGTCGGGGGGCGCCTGCGCTTTTTGACGGAGCGCGATGGTCTATCAAGCAATCACATCCGTGCGATTCATGAAGACAGCGACGGCGTGTTGTGGATCGGGACTTATGATGGCGGGTTGAACCGTTTCAAGGATGGACGCTTCACCCGTTACACGACCATGGAAGGAATGTTCAGCAACGGCGTCTTTTCAATCCTGGAAGACCGGCGCGGCAATTTCTGGATGGGCAGCAATCAGGGCATTCATCGCGTTCGCAGACAACAGCTCAACGAACTGGCCGATGGCAAACTCGCGCGAATTGACGCAACCGCGTATGGCGCGGCAGACGGGATGCTCAGCACGGAATGCAACGGTGGGCGCTATCCGTCAGCCATCAAAGCGCGCGATGGGCGATTGTGGTTTCCGACGCTGAACGGCGTGGCAGTGGTTGATCCGGAAGCGATTTCTTTCAATCCAATGCCTCCGCTGGTGGTGGTCGAAAGCGTCAGGCTGGACCGCGCGGCGCTGGACTTTCACCAACCTATTGCCATCCAACCGGGCCAGGCGCAATTGGAAATCGAGTATGCAGGCCTGAGCTTCATCAAGCCGGAACACGTCCGCTTCAGGTACCGGCTGGAAGGATTGGACAAGGATTGGATTGAAGCGGGCAACCGTCGCGTGGCGTATTTCTCGCATTTGCCAGCCGGGAATTACACGTTTCACGTCATCGCTGCCAACAGTGACGGCGTGTGGAACGAAACCGGCGCAAGACTTGCCGTCACGGTTTATCCTCCGTTCTGGCAGACGGGTTGGTTCGTTTTGCTGGCTTGCTTGTCTTCGTTGATGCTGATCGTACTGCTTTACCGCGCGCGCATTCGTAAGCTTAAACACGCGCAGGCTGCGCAGGAAGCGTTTGCTCGCCAGTTGCTTGCTTCGCAGGAAGGCGAGCGCAAACGCATCGCCGCCGAATTGCATGACGGTTTGGGACAAAATCTGTTGGTCATCAAAAACTGGGCAACATTGGCTAAACGCGCGCTTGAACCGGACAGCAAGGCCCGCTCCCCCATCGAAGAAGTCACAACAGCGGCAGCGCGCACAGTCGAGGAAGTCCGGGAAATCGCCCACAATTTACGGCCTTACCACCTGGAAGAGATTGGGTTGACCGATGCCATTGCCGCAATGGTGGAACGCGTGGCGGAGGCTTCGGGAATTCATTTCACAACACAGATGGATACGCTGGGTACCTGGCTTTCGCCCGAAGCGGAAATCAACCTTTATCGCGTCATTCAGGAGTGCTTAAACAATATCGTCAAACATGCCCAGGCGACGGCTGCTGAAATTTCCATCCGTCAGCATGCTCAAAATCTGGTTGTCGTGATAAAAGACAACGGTTTGGGATTCGACCTGGCGCAGGTCTTAAACCGCAAAGACCGTGGTTTCGGGTTGGCTGGTTTGGCGGAACGCGTGCGCTTGCTGGGCGGCAAAGAGACCATCCAATCAGAGCCTGGCAAAGGCACTGCCATAACCATTACTTTGAATTTACCGTGACACAACCAACACGCATTCTAATTGCCGACGATCATCCGCTGATTCGCAAAGGATTGCGGCAGGTGATTGAGGCGGAAACGAATTTTGAAGTTGTCGGCGAAGCCGCTGACGGCCAACAGGCGCTTGGCCTGATTCTGCAACACCAACCTCGGATTGCCATTCTGGATGTCAGCATGCCGCAACTGGGAGGATTCGAAGTGGCGGGTGAACTGCGCCAGCGCAAGATGGATGTCGCCATCATCTTCCTGACCATGCATAAGGATAAAAACCTGTTCAACAAGGCGCTGGACCTGGGATCGAAAGGCTATGTGCTGAAAGACAGCGCGCTGGATGAGATTGTTGACGCGTTGAATGCCGTGGCTCAGGGGCGGCCTTTCGTCAGCGCGCCGCTTTCCGGGTACCTGGTGCAGCGGATGGATCGCATCGGATTACTGGCCCAACAGGTTCCCGGTCTGAATGATCTGATGCCCACCGAAAAACGCATTCTCAAGCTGATTGCCAACTACAAAACCAGCAAGGAAATTGCCGAAGAACTGCACATCCATTACCGAACGGTGGACAACCACCGCACCAACATTTCCGCCAAACTAAACCTGCAGGGCAGCCATGCCTTGCTGAAATTCGCCGTCGAACATCAAGAAGAACTCGCCTGAAACCCGGGTACGAATCGCTTCCAGCGTGCGAGACTCGGCCAGTAATCTCTTCCCTTCCAGTAATTCTTCGCCGAAGCCCGCGGGCTGGAAGCTCTGCGTACCCAGGCGTGCCCCGTGCGTAAACACACAGAGAATCGTGTGTTGATCTCTATTCACGCGGGTATGCTTTTTCACCATACTCCGTGCCGACGATGAAAGTCCTGATTGTCGAAGACAACCCTGCCATGCGTCATCTGATGCGCAATATCGTTGGCGAAATGGCGGAAGTTTACGAATGCGCGGACGGCGCGGAGGCGCTCCCCCAATACGAGGCGCATGAGCTTGGCGGCAGTGATTGGGTGCTGATGGACGTCAGAATGCCGCAAGTGAATGGCATCGAAGCCACGCGCCGTCTGCGCGCTGTACATAGCGAGGCAAGGATTCTGATCGTCACCAACTGCGATGATTCATGGTTACGCGATACCGCACGCCGAGCAGGAGCTTGCGGATACCTGCTCAAGGAAAATCTGGATCAGCTCCCTGAACTGCTGGTCGAACCGAATACTTCCGGGTTGGCCACCTCAACCCGCTGAATTTCAACCCTTCTTCATCGAAAGCGAGCCAATTATGAGAAAAATGATCTCCCAACACATGGGCCGTGTGTTCAGTTGCGCGCTGGCGTTGGTGATATTCGCTGGCATCATTCAGGCGCAAACTACTACGTTCACCTATCAAGGCAGCCTGGTCATCGGTGGTTCGGTCGCCAGCGGCAGCTATGATTTGCAGTTCAAGCTTTATGACCAATTGTCCGGCGGTGCGCTACAAGGGTCGCCCAACACCGTCACGGTTTCCGGCGTGGCGGTGAATAACGGCGTGTTTACCGTGGATTTGGATTTTGGCGCTGGCGCGTTTCCGGGCGCGGCGCGTTACCTGGAAATCAGTGTGCGACCGGCCAGCAGCGGCAGTTTCACGACGCTTAGCCCGCGCCAGCAACTGACTTCCACGCCCTATGCCATTCGCAGTTTGAACGCGACCAGCGCGGACACCGCCCTGAATTACAGCGGCAGCGGCGCGAGCATTACCAATCTCAGCGCCAGCAACATCACAAGCGGTACGTTGAGCGATGCGCGATTGTCGTCGAATGTGGCGACGCTCACTGGAGACCAGACGTTCACGGGCAACAAAATTTTTTCTGGTGTGAATGGTTTCCTGGCCACGGGCACGTCCGGCAGCGGTTCGATCCCTGCGATGGGCGCGGGCGTGCGGATGATGTGGTATCCGAATAAAGCCGCGTTTCGTGCGGGGCAAGTGAGCGGGACACAGTGGGATTCGCCTGGCAGCTACTCCATCGCTGCTGGTTCTAACACCACTGCCAGCGGAGATTCCTCGGTCGCTTTTGGTGCAAACAGCGCCGCCAGCGGTGCGTCAGCCGTTGCGATGGGCGACGGCAATACAGCCAGCGGAGATTCCTCCTTTGCCGCCGGAATCATCAACATCGCCTCCAACATTGGAGCGATTGCCCTCGGCTCGCAAAATACCGCCAGCGGTTTGTTTTCGACCGCCAGCGGCTTTCAGAACACCGCCAGCGGAGATAATTCAACCGCATTGGGCAATTACGCTTCGACCAACGCGAAGAGCGGCAGTTTTGTGTATGGCGATAATTCCATTGCAAGCACGATCAGCGCGACGGCCAATAATCAATTCAACGTGCGTGCAGCGGGCGGTCTGCGTTTCTTCGCTTCCACCGACAGCAGCGACACCACCAAGCCGGGCTTGTTCATCAGCGGCACGACCGGCAACACGCAGATCAATGGCAACCTGACCGTCAGCGGCACTTTCAGCGGCAGCGGGTCGAACTTGACCAATTTGAACGCGACGAACATTAGCAGCGGCACATTGGCCGACGCACTGCTGTCATCGAACGTCGCGACGCTCACGGGAGACCAGACCTTCACGGGCAACAAATTCTTTGCGGGCGCGAATGGCTTGCTGGCGACGGGTAGTTTCAACAGCGGCTCGATCCCGGCGACAGGCGAAGGCACGCGAATGATGTGGTATCCGAAGAAGGCGGCCTTCCGCGCGGGCCATCTGGACAATTTCGGCAGCACGAGTTGGGACGATGCCAATGTTGGCGAATTCTCAGTCGCAATCGGATTGGGCACGAAAGCCAGTGGACAAAGCTCCACCGCACTGGGGACTAGAACGACAGCAAGTGGAGCCGGCTCGGTGGCACTGGGTGTTGGCACAACGGCGAGTGGGTTCGCTTCGACCGCGCTGGGCAGTTACGCCTCGACCAACGAGAAGGAGGGCAGTTTTGTTTATGGCGACTTCTCCACCGTCAGCGCCATCAGCGCGACGGCATCCAATCAATTCGTCGTCCGCGCGCAGAATATGTGGTTCGGCACGAACAACTCCGTCACTAATACTAGCGGGCGCTTCCTGGAAACTTCGACTGGCGCATACCTAACGACTGGCGGCACGTGCACAAACAGTTCCAGCCGCGCACTGAAGACCAACTTCGCCGCGATCAATCCGCGCGAAGTGCTTCGAAAAGTCATCCAACTCCCGATTCAAACCTGGAGCTACAAAGCCGAAGGCGCCAGCGTCCGGCACATCGGCGCGATTTCGCAGGATTTCAACCGGCTGTTCGGCTTCGGCGACAGCGCGGAAACCATCTCGACCGTGGACGCCGATGGCGTGGCGCTGGCCGCGATTCAAGGCTTGCACGAAGAGTTGAAAGACCGCGACGTCCGCATCGAACGGCTGGAACAACAAGCCAAACAACAACAATCTGTGATTGACGGAATGCGCAAACTGCTTTGCGCGCACAATCCGCAAGCCGACGTTTGCCAGAACCCATAAGGCCGCTTATCTGGACGGAGAATCATCTATGAATTGCCAACGACTCAACGCCTCATTTTTGGCTGGTACATTCGCGCTACTGTTTGCCATTTGTTGCGGACAGGCTTTCGCACAAACTTCCGGCGGCGGTTACACCATCAACAAATCCGTCATCGCTGGCGGAGGTGGTACCAGCACGAACGGAACGACACAGATCACGGGAACCATCGGCCAGCGTGTGATCGACGCGGTCACTGATGGCACAAATACCATTGCCTCCGGCTTTTGGCTTGGCGCGACCTGTATGTTTTCCAATTCCGGCGGCGATGTGATTACACCTGCGTCGCTGCCCAATGCCGTCGCCGGTCAAGGCTACAGCCAAATGCTGGTGGGCAATGGCAGCATCGGTCCTTACACATTTCTGGTCACTGCGGGCGCATTGCCAGCCGGAATGAGCCTTGGCAGTTTCGGCGTGCTTTCGGGCACTCCGACGGCAGCAGGCACATCGAATTTCACCGTGACAGTTACCGACGTATTCGGTTGCACGGCAATGCAGAACTTCAGTCTGACCGTCGGTTGTCCAACGATTCAGGTGAACAATCCGTTGGTCAGCACGGGCACGCCCGGCGTCGCGTTCAATCAGACTTTCGCGCAATCAGGCGGTTTTGGCGTAATCACGTTTTCAAAGACCGGAACTTTGCCGACCGGTATCACACTTTCAACCGACGGACTGCTTTCCGGCACAACGAACCAGACCGGCATATTTCCGATTGTCGTTACGGCAACCGACGCGAATGGGTGTACGGGAACGGGCACCGCGTATCCGCTGACGATTTATACTTCGTCCATGCTCGCGCCTGCTCCTACGCCGGAGCTACTGCATTACAAGTTCGATGGGACCGGCACAACGGTTCCGAATCTGGCCAGCGCGCCGCCTTCGGGAACGACCAACGCCACATTGATGGGATCGCTCACGCAAGGCGGCGGAACTGACCTTTGCCCGGCAACCACAGGCGGAACCTTGATCGGAACAGGCGGTAACGGCGCCAGTGATTATTTGAACACCGGATGGGCGACGAACTTGTCGGGTGCTTCCTGGACGATTTCGTTCAAGACTTCCAACATCTCGCACAATGCTGCTGCGTTTTATATGTTCGGGGATACCACTGCGAACAGCCTTCGCTGCTTTGCTGAAGGAACGGCAGGTTCCGGGAATTGGCTGTTGCGCGGTAACGGAATGACGGATGTATTGGTAACTGGTGCGGGAACCAGCGTCACGACAACGACGTTTGTCTATGATTCCAAAGCCAGCACCATAAAAGCTTACGTCAACGGCAATCTTGTCAACACAGTCGCGCAAGGCGCTCTTTCCTTCACAGGCACTGGCCCGTTCAAAGTCAGCGGTTATGGTTCGAATGTC
>CAYLJQ010000247.1:0-9264 GCA_964383955.1 uncultured Heliomicrobium sp.
CCAATAGTTCCATCCGTTGTTTCAGGTGGTGGAAACGTGGCGTATGTAATTGCCGATAGTTTGAATATGCGCGTATCGCCAAACCAATACTCTCCAGCAAGCTACATTCTGCCCAGAGGCACCAGAGTTGAATATCTTGGTGAGTCATATCAGGAACCGGATGGTGATTTTTGGGTCAAGGTGCAGATTCAGGCAAAGGAGGGAGTGCAAATTGGCTGGGTCAGCAGACGCTATATTTCCTAAACCCGGAGTCAATCGTATGCGCGGGCGTATGCGCGGGCGAACTGGATTGAATTATCCAGTTTGCCCGCGCAATGTTTTTTATTCATCACTTTGAACAATGGCCTCAGCAAGTCTGACTGTGGCACACATTTCTGCCACATCGTGAACCCGCAGAATGCGCGCTCCGCGCAAAATGCCAATTACTGCACTGGCCGCAGTTCCAGCCAGTTGTTCTCGTGTTTTATCTCGGCTGCCGCTGAAAATTTTTTCGTCCAGAATCCGGCCAATAAACGATTTCCGCGAAGGCCCAAGCAATATCGGCAGGTCAAATTCAGCAATCAAACGATTCAAGTGGTTGATTAACTGTAGATTCTGTTGCGGCGTCTTTCCAAAACCAATCCCGGGATCAATCACCAGCTTCGACTTCTCGACCCCACTCGCAAGCGCCTGCTCAACAGACCAGGCCAGCCCGTTTATGACCTCAACAAAAATGTTTTCCACCGGCGGCAGTTTCTGCATCGTTTCCGGAGTTCCACGGGAATGCATCAGCACCAGGGCGGCTCCGGTTTCCGCCGCCAAATCGGCCAACCCCATTTCAAACCGCAGGCCGCTAATGTCGTTGATGATTTCAGCTCCGCGTTCTAACGCGCCACGAGCAACTTCAAGTTTGGTGGTGTCTACAGAAATGGGGATTTGCAATCGACCTTGCAATTTTTCCAGCACAGGGAAAATGCGGGCCGATTCTTCCTCCGCGCTGACGGCCAGTGACCCCGGACGAGTAGATTCGCCGCCAATGTCCAGAATGTCAGCGCCCTCGGCTTCCATTTCCAAAGCGCGGTTTACGGCGTTTTCGATGTCGTTAAATCTTCCGCCGTCAGAAAACGAATCCGGCGTGACATTCAGCACGCCCATCACCAGCACGTGGGACTGAAGGTCAAGAGTTGATCGAATGAGCTTCATTTTTAGAACGCGGAAGGTAGACGACGATCCTACTTTTGATCATCACCTCTTATGGCGCAATTAGCATTCGAGAATTACTTGAGAACCACGAGAAACGGCAAACTTCTCCGAAGCAGACTCGCACCACAACGCAATTTCCCAATATCCCGCGCTTCCCAGGTAAGCAAACAGTTTGCTTTGCTTTGCCTGGGCAAAGTGCGAACCGAATTGAGTAACTTGCTGGTTGGCAAAGCGCAATTTGATTGGCGATTGATTGGATTGATCCAGCGGCAGTTCAGCTTCGGTCAGATTCGTGATGCAATTGCCGAAGCGGTCAACGTGAATGACTGAACCGAAGGTTCGATGATTCGCTTCTTCAGCAATTGGACGCGGGATTTCAAGCTTCACGAAATCAAAAATCTCGCCGCCGGCATTTTCAGGCAAAAAACCATTTGAAAGATGAGCGGCAATCGGCGCAAACACATCTCTGCCGTGAAAAGTCGCGCTGACCGGATGGCGAAACAAATCTTCGCGATCTATTCGGAAGACTTTCGCCTGTTCTGCTTTGGCAAAAATATAACTGAAGATACCGTTGTCAGGGCCAACGAAAAGTTGTCCACCTGCTTTGATAACGATGGCGCGACGCGAAGAGCCGACGCCGGGATCAACCACAGCCACGTGGATCGTTCCTGCCGGAAAATTGCTATAGCACGCTCCCAACGTAAAACCAGCAGCGGTTATATCTTGCGCAGGAATGTCGTGTGTCAGGTCAATAATTTGAGCTTGCGGGTTGATGGAAAGGATGACGCCTTTGACGGCAGGAACAAAGTAATCGGCAGTGCCGAAATCGGTGAGCAAAGTAATCATTGGGTACAGTCAGGATTCGGGAGTCGGTAGCCGGTAAAACGAACTTCTACCGACTCCCGCCTACTAATTCATTCTTTTGAGCTGGCCGGTGCCGCTGTGCGAATCAGCATTTCGGTTCCGGGTTCCAGGGTCAATTCCTTGCCGCCTTCGACAAAAACAGAACCAGCCCCAACGCCTGCTCCGATGGCTGCTCCGATGGCTGCGCCTTTGCCGCCTCCAGCAACACCACCGATGATCGCGCCAAGCACTGCGCCGCCCCCGGTGCGAACCGCTGTATCTTTCGTGCGGCTGCTGGATTCGACGTTGCCTTCGTCGTCAACGGTTTTGACCTTTTCGCTCTGGTAAATCTTTTCCACCTGAGCGGCGAAACGTCCTTCGCGGCCATTGCGCAGATGAATCACATCAAATACCAGCGCCAGTTCAGTTTTCCCTGAAGCTTTGCCGGATTTGTTCAGTTTCGCGACGTGGCCTTCGATCACAGCGTCTGCGTATTCGCTGGGATCCAGCACAACGGCTGTGAATTTGTCGCCTTCTTTATTGATTTTGGTGCTGATCTGATCGTTGAGCCGGACTTTCATCTGAATGCCATCCGGGACAATGATTTGGCTCCGCCGAGACGAACTTGAAGAAACTGACCGGTCACGCGGGCGATCATCCTGTTCTACCGGACGGCTGTCCGCAACGGTCCGATTGTCTTCCGCCGTGCGCGGGCGGCTGGATGGAGATGAAATGGTTGAAGCATTGACGGTCGCAATGACGACTTTGCCTAGATTTGCAGGCAAGGAAAGTGAATACGGACGTCCGAAATAGCCATCGTTGTAGCCGATCTCAAAGCCGATTCGATACCCTTCCTGGTATTCGGCCAGTGTGCCTTGGGATTCTTTGTATGTACGATCCGCACGGTTGTATGCGTCGCTGCCTTCAATGTCCCGCGCCTGCCCTTCGTTGACGTCGCTTTTGCCTTTGACGAAGCCGTCTTCGTAACCACCACGATAACCGTGCTGATGAGCGTACCGATAAGAAGCCGGATCATTGGTGACTACGGTCGGTCGCGGACGAGTCGTTTGCGCCATCGCATTTACAGCCGTCATCAAAACAATCGCTACCGCTCCCAAGGTGGCGATTCGGCGAGCCAAGCTGAAATTCATAACTGCCTCCTTCTGCTATTTACTGATTGTCGCGGAGAAAATTAAAGGGGTACGAGTTTTCTACACCATTGTCTGACTCAAAACAAGCCACGACTTGGTGTATGCTTTCGCTTGATAACATCCCAATTGGAAGAACTACGCACATGATTTTTTTCCACAAAGATGTCCTTGAACCGGAAATTACAGCGACCGGCAATTGCCCTTCCTGCGGCGAACTCGTTCGGTTCGGCCTACCCAAATGTCCGCACTGCGAAACGCTTCTGGACAAACAACAATTGCTGGAATCCGCTCAGGAAAATTTCCGCATTACGCAAGCCGTCAGTTCCGCCAACACGATTCGCACTTTCCGGCCTGTCGCTTATATTTTTATAGTGGTTGCTGTTGGCAAATTTCTACTGGACATGCGTAGTATTGCGATCTGGCTTGTCTGTTTTTTCCCGCTGCTGGCTGTCATCAGATGGTTTTTCAAACATGGCGGATGGAATTCAACGGAAGAAGATTATCTGGAAGCCAAAAAGAAAATGAAATCAGATTTGTTGCTCTGGCTGGCACTCAATCTCTTGAATCTGATCGCGTTTGCCCTGACGATTGGCCGAACAAAATAAGCTTATGGCACTGAAGAAAATCTACCTGGACAACAGCGCTTCGACACGAGTGGACGATGAAGTCGTCAACGCAATGCTTCCCTTTCTGACCGAAGATTTCGGCAATGCTTCCAGCACGCACCAATTCGGCCAGCAAGCCAAACAAGCCATCGAAAACGCCCGGCAACAAGTGGCCTTGATGCTGAATGCGTCGCCAACGGAAATCACGTTTCTATCCGGCGGAACCGAATCCGACAATCTGGCGATCAAAGGCATCGTCGAAGCCCATCGGGAAAAAGCCAACGGCAAAGCCCACATCATCACTTCGCAAATTGAACATCCGGCGGTGCTGGCCAGTTGCGCGTACTTGGAACAGCAGGGTTGCCGAGTGACTTATTTGCCGGTTTATCGCGAAGGCATTGTTCGGCTGGAAGACGTTCAATCAGCGCTAACCGATGATACTGTGCTGATTTCCGTGATGCACGCCAACAATGAAATCGGCACCATCCAGCCGCTGAAGGAAATTGGCGCGCTGGTCAAAGAGCGCCGCGAAGCCGGACAGCGTCACCTGCACTTTCATACGGACGCGGTTCAATCGGTCGGCAAAATTCCCGTGGCCGTGAAAGAGCTTGGCGTTGATTTGTTGACGCTGACCGCGCACAAAATTCACGGCCCCAAAGGCATTGGAGCGTTGTACATTCGCAAAGGCGTTCGGCTGACCAGCCAGATGCATGGTGGCCACCACGAACGCGACCGCCGCGCGGGAACGGAAAGCGTCCCGTTGATTGTCGGTCTTGGCAAAGCTTGCGAGCTGGTTCGCCAAAATTTAGCAGAGCGAATGGAGCGCACACGACAGCTTCGTGATTACCTGGAAGAAGAAGTGTTCAAGCGCGTGACAGACG
Source organism: uncultured Heliomicrobium sp. (assembly GCA_964383955.1). Lineage (GTDB taxonomy): Bacteria > Acidobacteriota > Blastocatellia > RBC074 > RBC074 > RBC074. Next base: position 4,663 of record CAYLJQ010000247.1, read on the forward strand.
TTTCGCGCAACGGTGATCCGCTGCGCCGAGTCCCAAACATCGCCAATCTGAATTTTGATTTTGTCGAAGGCGAAGGCTTGCAGATTTCCCTGGACCTGAAAGGCGTAGCAGTTTCTACCGGCTCGGCTTGCTCTTCCGGCTCGCACGAACCTTCGCATGTGCTGATGGCGATTGGCTTGCCGCGCGACAACGGTTACGGCTCGCTGCGATTCAGCTTCGGCCAGTACAACACGCGCGAGGACGTAGAGTACGTGCTTGAAACTTTGCCAGTCGTAATCGAAAAGCTCAGAAAACTGTCGCCTCGTCTGCGGTTGAAACAGGCGGCTGGTTGATTTCCCGCTGCTGACCGCCCTGCATCAGCCAAAGACACATTTCATGTCATTGTCTTGAATTGCAACGTAGGATTGCGGCGCTGAATTGGCTTGCCAAGTATTTTTCATCTTCTACCAATCCAATAACCTATCTGTTTGCAGCAATCATCACTTCGCATTGAATGACGGCATATCGCTTGCGTTTATTTTTGCCGTCATGGAAAACCGCAAAGCTTGCTGGGATGTGTATTTCGGCGGTTCAACCAAAGGAGTGATGTCATGAATTTTCCAGAGAAATTTACTTCCACACGAAACTTGGTCCTGATTGGTGTTGCCGGACTCATTCTGTTTCTTGCCGGGTTCTGGTTGGCTCGTTCGCCAGTCAGTTCGGCAAAGACGGAATCACCAGCGATGCGCTATCAATTCATGCAGATTGGCGATTCCGTAGCCGCAATTGACGTTTATACAGGCGAGTCGTACGCGATTGATGGTAATGCGCGAGCGTGGGTATTGCTTGCTCCGCCATTGCCCACGAAGGAAGCGAAAACGACAAAATAGCCTGCATATAAAATTACAAGAGCCACAGAGAAACTAAAGATTCTGAAGACTGGGTGTTTTCTTTAGTTTTTCTGTGGCTCGTCCTCTTGAGCATTGAAGTTCCCGGTTGTAGTATCCGCCCGTCTCAGATTCCACAGTCGGCCACCCCTTCAAAATCCAGCGATGCTGTTTTCTTGGAGGGTTCAGTATGCTCCGCTTTGCCTTTGCCGTTCTCTTCAGCTTCTCAATCATTTCTCTTTTCAGCCCCGACGATCTGGATCACGTCAATTTTGAAGGCGTTGTAAAGGATTCCGGCGGTAACGCAATCGTCGCTGCCAACGTAACGGTGAAACATTCTGCCAACAACTCCGAACGAAACGGAATAACAAACAAGGAAGGCCGCTACCGCATTACTTCGTTACGACCCGGAGTTTATGAACTGCGCATTGAAGCTTCCGGCTTTCAAGTTCTCAAAGTCGAAAAGATCAACGCTATTGCAGGTGCCATCCTGCGGCAAGATTTCGAACTTTCCCCCACGGCCATCGCCGAACAAATCACCATCAATGCCGAAACTTCTCAGCCGCTGATTGACACTTCGCGAACGGTTGTCGGCGGAACCATCACGCAAAAACAGATTGATGCCTTCCCGACAGAATCGCGCAATCCTTTGGATTTGATTTTCACGCTGGCTGGAACCGCACAGCCTGCGTTGACCGACAAAGATTTGGCCGAAGGCGACCGTTCGGACAATTTCCGCCGCCCGCCTGAAGAAGTGGGAATTTTCAGTTTGACCGGCGGAACTCCGTTTTCGAACAACCTGACAATCGAAGGCTTGGACAACAACGATGATCGCGCAGCGCGCGAACGTTTCATTCCTTCGATACACGCGGTAGAGGAAGTTCAAGTCATCACCAATCAGTTTTCGGCGGAATATGGCCGGGCATCCGGCGGAAGAGTGAATTTGCGGCTGCGCGGCGGAGCCAACCAGTTTCACGGACAGGCGTTTTATTACTTCCGCGACGAAAGCCTGAACGCGAATGCCTATCGCCGAAATGCCGATCCAACCCGAGGCTTCCGGCTGCCGTTTCAAAACCACAATCCGGGCGTCAGTCTTGGCGGACCGATCAAACGCGACAAACTCTTTTTCTTCGTCGCTTACGAACATGATTACGTTTACGACCGAGCCGAAATTGCGGCCTTGTTGCCAGTGGCAACGAATTCGGCCTTTCCGCTTCCCAAACCAAACGGCGCGAATCTTGGCACGACAAGTTTGGACAACCGTGGCAATCGAGTTGAAATCAACGGCGGCGCGGCAGTCGGTTTGTATGACGAAACCATTACCACTCCGCGCTCGGCGCAGACCTGGCAAATGCGCAGCGATTTGTTTTTGAATGACAAACACAATGGCTTTGCCATTTTCACGCTGGCGCGAAACCGCGACGAACGCGGTTTTCCCGGAGGCCGCAGGACGCTGGAAACGCTACGGCAAACCGGACGTGACAGCCAGTCAATCGCCATCGGCGATAACTTTGTACTTACGCCCAGGTTAGTCAGCAATGCGCGGTTTCAATTTTCGCGGCTGTCTCCGGCGGACGCTCCGCCGAACAATAATCCGGTCGTCATCATTGATGTTGACGATCCGCGCGATGTCATCGGCGATACCAGCGCGAATCCCTTTACTCGCCGTGGAAATTTGACTGCCGGTTCCAGCACAATCAGCGGCGTGGATCGGCGCGAAAACCGCTGGCAGCTTCAGGAAACCATCAATTATCAGCGCGGCAAACATTCGCTTCGGCTTGGCGGCGATGTTCAAGCCATTCGCTCGCGCTTTGTTGACCTTTCCGATGCAACGGGAGTTTTCACCTTCGCTTCACCGGCGGATTTTCTGGCCAACAAGTTCTCGCGCTACGAACATCGCTTTTTCACCGAGTCGGAATTGCATAACACCTACGCAGGGATTTTTGTGCAGGACGATTGGAAGCTGCGCCGCGATCTGACCGTCTCGCTGGGCTTGCGGTGGGACAACGAGACGATCCTGAACGACCGAAATAATTTCGGACCGCGCGTTTCATTTGCCTGGTCGCCACGTCAATCTCACAAAACGGTCCTGCGCGGAGGCTACGGAATCTTCTATAACCGGGCGATGCTGCGAACCTTGGACGATTACACGCTGACTTCGCAAACCGTTGCCGTTGATACAAATACAACTTTGGCGGAGCCGCTGCTGACTACCTTGAAATTCCCTACTGTGCTCAGCGCCAGCGATTCTCAAGTAAGACAATTGGGCGTGCGCGAAGCCGGATTCATACGCCGCTTGGGCAGTGGCTTCCGAATTCCTGAAAGCTACCAGGCTTCACTGGGTTTCGAACGCGAACTAGCGCGCGGATTCAAAGTTGAGGTCAATTACGTTTTCAATCGCGGCTTGCACCTGTGGCGAGAAGTCAACACCAACGCCCCGCGATTGCCCGCCGGTTTTACGAACTTCGCTGACTACCTCACTACACGCGATTTCGACAACCGGCGGGATGCTGCTGGCAATCGGCCCATTACGGCAACCGGCAACTCAGATTTTGTGCGTTTCAACCGCAGCACCACGCCGACGCAAACCATTCGAGAAGGCGAAAAAACCATTGTGGTTTTCGGACTCAACAACCCTTCGACCAGCAATGCAACGGCTGGCATTCGTTCAGCGCTGGCAGTTCTTCGCCAGTTTCGATCTGATCCCAACCTGACGCAAATCGAAGAGCTTCAAGCGCTTGGCAACAGCAATTACCACGGCGTCAGTTTCGAAACGACCAAGCAGCTCACAGCACGAGGCTTTGTTCGCGCCAGCTACACCTTGAGCAAGTTGATGGACGACGGTGTGGTCAACACGTCTTCTCCACTGGTCGCCGGAGACTTTCAAAGGGAATATTCCTTGAGCTTGCTGGATGCTCGACATCGCATTGCCGTCAGCGGGTATTACCAAACTCCCAAAGTGATGGGTGGCTTGACCTTGGCCGGGACGCTCAATTTTGCGTCATCCAGACCATTCAGCATCGGCGCCAATGGAAATGACCGAAACCTGGATGATGTAGACAATGATCGGCCCAACTTCAGCGGAAACCTGGACGCAATCGGCTGGCGCAAACTGGAATCGCCGCTCAGCCAATCCCTGGCCGATGCGTTTTCACTGCCGACAATCGGCACCGTCGGCAATCTGGCACGCAATGCCGGTCGAGGTCCGGCCAGTTACACGCTCAATTTACGAGCCTCTCGCCGTTTCAACCTGACAGAAAGTCGCAGGCTGGAATTTCAAATCGAGGCCTTTAACCCCTTCAATTCAACGATTTTCAGTTTTGGCGCTGAGTTTGTGGATTTCACACCCTCCAGCTTAAGCAACTTTCTGGTTCCGGTGCGGACGGTCAAACCACGCACAATGCGCGTCGGTCTGAAGCTGGAATTCTGACAGGAAAAACAAAATGAGCCAGTCGTTGTTTCGCAACGACTGGCTCATCATACAAAAGTGAGCAGGACTCCCCAGAACCACTCACTATTGCTCAGAACGGCGTCGGAATCCCCATACCAACATCCGTTCACGATGCTCTCTCCAAAGCCTGACGGCATCAACCATCAGACAAGTTGAAAATAGCCGGGATTGATAACTGTTGGTATACGTAAAACTACGCGTTTTCTTCACGGTGAGAAAAGTGTTCCTAACTTACCGAACGGAAGGTTGAGGGCTTGCCGAAATTACTGGCTCGGCTATAATGCG
>CAYLJQ010000248.1:0-9240 GCA_964383955.1 uncultured Heliomicrobium sp.
GCCTGCGCTCCCAGCGAAAAATTACTGCTTCAGTTTTTCAGCTTCGGCGGTCAGCGCCGGGACGATTTCGAACAGGTCGCCGACGATTCCGTAGTCGGCGATTTCGAAGATCGGCGCTTCTTTGTCTTTGTTGATGGCCACGATGGTGCGCGAACCTTTCATCCCAACCAGATGCTGAATTGCGCCGGAAATGCCGACGGCCAGGTACATCTTCGGCGCAACAGTTTGTCCCGAAGAACCAATCTGGCGATCCATCGGCAGCCATTCGTTGTCGCAAATCGGACGCGAAGCCGAAAGCTCAGCTCCCATCGCGTCGGCCAATTTCTTGACGATTTCGATGTTCTTTTGCTCCTTGATGCCGCGACCAACGGAAACAATCAGCGGCGCTGCCGTCAGGTCAACGGCGGCTTTGGCTTCCTTGAATCGCTCTTCGGGTTGCTGGCGAACAATGTCTGCATCCAGGTTGACGGTCAAGGCTTTGACTTCGGCCTGACCGGCTTCGCATTCATCGCCGCGAAAGCTGCCGATTTGGAAGCTGACGAAATGCGGTTTGTCGCCCACGGGCACAACGTCGGCAGCCATCTTGCCTTGAAAGACCTGCCGCGTCAGGACCAGTTCGCCGTCTTCGACTTTGTGGCCGATGCAATCGCCGACCAACGCGCGGCGCAAAGACGCAGCCAGCTTCGGCGCGAAATCGCGGACTTCATAGGTATGCGTCATCAGAACCAGTTCCGGTTGCAACTGTTCGATGACTTGTTTGAACGCTGCCGAGTAACCGTCGGCGGTGTAAGACTTCAACAGATCGCTTTCGACGGTGTAAACCGCGCCGAGCTTTTTCGAGGCGATTTCGCCAGCCGCAGCGCCAATGCCGCTGCCAAAGACGACGGCTGAAATCGCTTGACCGGTTTCGCCGCTGATTAGTTGTGCGGCGCGCACTGCTTCATAAGTCGCTTTGTTGATCTTGCCATCAACGTGTTCGATGAAAACTAAAATCATAAGTCCTCCGGGAGTCGGTAATCGGGAGTCGGAAGTCGGTAGCTGAAAACACTACTGACTACTGTCTACTGACTACCGTCTACTTAAAAAACACGAGCTTCATTCTTCAGCTTGTCCATCAACTTGGCGGCGATTTCTGCCGGGCTGCCTTCGATGAACTGCGTCTGCTTGGATTTCTGCGGCACATAGATGCGGCGAATTTGCTGCTTGGGCGCCAAATCGTCCGCTGACAGGCCAATTGCGGCGGCGTCCAACTTCTTAATCTCTTTTTTCTTTGCCGCCATAATGCCTTTCAACGTGGCGTACCGCAGCGTGTTGATGCCGGATTGAATCGTCAACACTGCGGGAGATGGAAAGCTAACCCATTGAAAATAGCCGCTTTCCAGTTCGCGTTTCACTTTTAAGGTGCCGTCTTCGGATTGCACGTCCATGACAATGGTCGCGTGCGGCGTGCCAAGCAGTTCCGCCGCAATGACGCCGGTTTGTGCGTAGCCGTGATCGTCGGATTGTAAGCCGGTCAGCAACAGATCAAATCCTTCCGCTTTGGCCGCAGCCGCAATCGCCGAAGCCGCGCCAAACGCGTCCAAATGGTCAAACGCGGCATCTTCCAGATGCAGCCCGCGATCGGCTCCGCGTGCCAGAGCTTCTTTAATCACGGATTGCGCGCGCGCCGGACCCAGCGAAAGCGCAATGACTTCGCCGCCATGCTTTTCTTTTAATTGCAGCGCGGCTTCCAGGCCATACTGGTCAGATTCGTTGATTTCATAGGTCAGGTCGCGATCCTGAATCCAGTTTCCTTGCTCGTTGATGCGAAGAATCGAATCGTTCTTCGGCACCTGTTTCAGACAGACGATAATTTTCATAACGACTCCTGTCGCTGGTATTTAGATGTTTCCCTGTTGAAATACTTGGGATTAGGACGTGAATTTTGATCTGAATGAATGCTCATTCAGTTGCGGATTTATACTGTACCGAACGGAATCTGACAACCACCATAGATGTGACGTTGATTTCGGTTAAACCTTATCAGGGTCAATCCCGAATTCGCGCAGTTTTGCAGCCAACTTTGCAGCTTTTTCTGCTTCTCGATCAGCGCGGGCGGCTTGTTCCTGACTGGACGGCAGCAAGTTTCCGTTTTTGTCAGTCCAACGCAACCAGGTGGAATGCCATCCGCTGGATTCCCCTTCCCACTGCATCAGCCCCAAACCAAGTTCGTCGAAATAGGAGTTTTCTCGCCTGACATAATGTTTGCCGCTCAACTCAAAAATTCTCAACGGTTCTGCCTTCAAGTAAAGCAAGGGGTCATAAATCACGTAATACCCAACGCCAATCCGGGCATACGAATCCATTTTGGAACCATCTTCGTTACCTTCGCGGTTGGAGACAATTTCAATCGCGATTTCCGGCGCTTTTCCGAATTCCCACATGAAAAAGGATTTTTGGAATTTCTCCCATTGCTCGGCAGGCTCAATGTCCAGGCTAAGCATGACATCCGGAACGACTGGCGGTTGGTTCAGCGCATAGAAAATACCGACATTGGCGACGGCTAAAAACTTTCGTGGCTGACCGGTTTTGCTCGCTGGCCCGCTCCACGACGTGTAAAGCGGTTCGGTCAGCAGGCGCATTTGCTTTTCGGAATAGATGTTGTCCACGGGCGCATTGTCCTCCGTTACCAACTTCTCTGCGCGAGCACGCACTTCAGCTACGTACTCCGGTGGAAGTAATTCGGCTCCCGGTGCGATAACGACTTGTGGCATAACTCAATACCTCAAATTATGAATGGTTCTTGTCTTCTAGCGACTTTATCGCATCCATTGCCGCCGCTTTCAACTGATCCAGGCATTCCCGCTGCTGGGCTACGCGTAAAGCGTGCAGCGCACGTTTGTTGCCAAGCTTGCCCAGCGCACGAATGGCAGAAACTCTGGCGCGAATGTTTTTGTCTTTGGTCAGTTCGATCAGATGATCAAGGATGTTGTCGGCTTTGTTTTCCTTGTTCAGTTCTTTGCCGATTGCCCCTAAACAGCCGATTGCGGCGACGCGAATCGGCACCGCTTTCCCATACTTGCTTTGCTCGATGGCCAGATCAACGCCGCGCTTGTCTTTGGCCTGGGCAAAGCCATGAAAGACCGAGGCGGCAATGACTTCCTGCCAGGAGGTTCGTGCCAGAGCAGGTTTCAAGGCATCAAAAGCCTTGTCGCTGGCGATACTGGCCAGCCCGCGAACCGCTGCGATTGAGGCAAAGTAGCTTTCGTCCTTCTGCAAAACTTCACGCAGAAAATCTGTCGAGGTTTCGTCTTTGAAATTGCCAAGCGCCCAAACACAGGCTCGGCGAATGCGGCTGTCTTTTTCTGCGTGATAGGTTTTCGTCAAAATGGCTCGCGCATCTTCGCCCTCGATTTCGCCAAGCGAAATTGCCGCCGCCATTCGCACGCCGTAAAAGTCTTCACCGGTCAGCACCAGACTCAACGCTGCAACTGTTTCTTCGCCTTTGAATTCAGCCAAATCTCTCGCCGCGCGAACACGATCCATCACGTCTTCGGCTTTGCTGAGCTGATAGATCAATTCCTGCGCCGATTTCGGAAAGCTCATCAACTTGAAGATGCGATGACCCTTGTCGAACAGCACCATTCGCGGTTTGGACGCGCAAGGGAAGTAAAACTCCTGCTCGGCTTTTGTGACTTCGACGCGGTAACTCTGGCGATGTTCGGTTTCGATGACTTCACCAATTTCAACCGTCGTGATTTCGATTTCAGCCGGGAAGCGGAACACAGGAGTTTGGTCTTCTTCATTTTCCTGCGTTTGTTTAACCGATACGCGCAATGTTTTTCGTTCGCGCTGCCATTCGGAACTGACTTCCAGTTCGGGATACCCCGCGCTGTGCAGCCATTGGTCGAAAAACCAGTGCAGGTTTTGTCCCGTGGCTTCTTCAATCGCGGCTTTGAAGTCGTTGGTTTCAGCAACGCCAAACTCGAACTTTTTCAGGTAGTGTGCCAGTGAACGGAAAAAGCCGTCATCGCCTAAAGTCCAGCGCAGCATATCCAACACGCACGCGCCTTTTTCATAAGCGTGACGATCCATCAATTCTTCTGAAAACCTGTACTTGCGGCAATCAATTGGGCGGCGATGGCTGGTCCAATCTTCACGCACATACGTCAAAAAATCCTGGAAAATCACGAAGCGCGCTTCGTCGCGTCCGCTGGAGTGTTCGCGCCACAGATATTCGCTGTACGTGGCAAAGCTTTCGTTCAGCCAAATCTGCGTCCAGTCTTTGCAGGTGACCAAATCGCCCCACCATTGATGCGCCAGTTCGTGGGCAACAATGTCGTCGTAGTTGATGTCCAGTTCGGCGTTTGCATCCAGCAGACAGCGGTCGGTAAATGTCGAAGCCGACGTGTTTTCCATCGCGCCGAACAGAAAATCGTCCACCAAAATCTGTGAATATTTGGCAAACGGGTAGTCATAACCGAAGCGTTGTTCGAACAGTTCAATCATCTTCGGCGTGTTGGCGAACAGTTTTTGTCCGGCAGCAGCGCGGTCTTTGTACACGTAATAATCAACCGGCAAATCATTGTAGCGGTCTTTGATCTGTTCATATTCGCCAACGACAACTGTTACCAAATACGCCGAATGCGGCTGTGCCTGGCTCCAATGAAAAGTTCTGGTGCTGTCTTGTGGATTGTCGCGCACGCCAAGCAGTTCACCGTTCGACAAGGCAAAGTAACCGGCTTTGACCGTTACCAGCATTTCAGTCGTCATTTTCTGGTTGGTGACGTCGTGGCAGGGAAACCACCAATGCGCGTCTTCGTTTTCGCCTTGCGACCAAATTTGGCGAGGTTTGTTGGGATACGCTTCGTCGGGTTTGATGAAGTACAAGCCTTTGCGCGGAAAGCATGAATAGGTGATTGCGACAGTGATTTGTTCGTCGCGGGCATAGCTGCGATCCAGTTCGATGACCAGCCGGTCAGGGTGCGTTTCAAAATCCAGCCGCGTGGCAAACTGCGCTGACCGAAGCAGGCTGCCTGTGCCGCGATGTTCGACGGCCAGCAGTTTGACGCTGGAAATTCGCATTTCAGCAGCGTCCAGATCGAAATGTTTCAAGCCATCGTTAATCGGCGATAACGTCACCGTCGCAGTGCCTTCGACGAATTCTTTTTCATCGTCTATTCGCAATTCCAGCTTCAAATGTTTAACGCCGAAACGGCGGTCAGGCGTGTGGCGCTCTTCGCCTTCAACAGGACAGCGATCAATGTTGACAGTTGTGTCGTACAGGTTCACGTCCGCCCACAAACGCGGATCGGCCAAAGCAGGATGAATTAGTTTGTCATTTATAGTTGGCATAGCCCGCGTAGTTTCGCGGCTCAGGCTGGAAGTTGCAAGATTGGAAAGTTAGCGCGTGGTTGCTGAGACGGCAGGGAGTCGGGGTGGCTAAACTCCCAAAATGTGGCAGTGTCGATCAATTAAGCAGCGCGTGATTCAAGATCATCAACACGCTTTTCCAGAAGAGCGTATTCGGTGCGATTATTCAAAAAATCTTCGTTCAGAATCCCCAGCTTCTTATTGACTGTTCTGAAGTTAAGGCTTGTTTCCTGACGGAACTGACCGAATTCAGCGCGCATCGCCGCTTGCTCTTCACGCATTGCCGTTTGCTCTTCACGCATCGCTGTTTGTCCCGTGCTCAACTCATTGATCTTGTTGTTCATTTCGTTGAGTTGCGCTGCCAATTGTTTTTCAAAAGGCCGGGCATCATTCAAACGAGCCAGAATTATTTGCTCAACTGAATTGAGCCGTTCTTCCTGGCTTTTTTCCTGATTCGTGAATTTGGTTGATAGATCACGGACGGCGTTGACCAGTTCGTCAAAAACCTGGCCGTCCACACTTATCTGCCGAGTTTTATCTTCGTTAGCCATTCAAATCCTGCTTGGTTGAAGTTGTTAAAGCTTTGCTGACGCGCATTCTACACTTGCCGCATTTGGCCGGACTACATCTATTTGCCAGCGCGGGTAAATGTGCGATGATTCGCGCTCATTCCATCGCAGTAAATTCCATCAACAAACTTTGCGCAATGATCTGTCACGATCAATCATTGAAGGAGGCAAAAGCTATGATCTCAAGGCGAATGATCGCCATATTTTTATTGGCGCTGACCGTTGTGGGCAGCGTCGCTTGCGGAGGCAAAAAAGAGGAAACCGTCGCGACACCCGCAACCGGTCCGACCTGGAAGCCGACGGGCAACGAAGGCAACGTGACTGGAACGATTGCCTTTGCCGGAGCCGCACCTGCTCCGCGCAAACTGGATACATCAAACGACGCCGCTTGCGGTGAAGCGCTGACCAACGACGTGCTGGTCGCCAATGGAAAGCTACAAAACGTTTTTGTTTATGTGAAAAGCGGATTGCCCGAAGCAAATTTTGAAGTCCCGGCGACCGAAGTGGAACTCGATCAAAAAGGCTGCCTGTACGTTCCGCGCGTGCTGGGAATTCAAGTCGGACAGCCGCTGAAAGTCGTCAATTCCGATCAAACCAATCACAACGTTCATCCCGTGCCGAAGGTCAATCGGGAATGGAATGAATCGCAATTGAAAGGGCAGGCTCCGATCATCAAAAAGTTTGCCAAGGCGGAAACGCAGATTCCCGTGAAGTGCAACATGCATTCGTGGATGCTGGCGCACATCAATGTGCTGTCGCATCCGTTTTTTGCCGTCAGTGGCGCGGACGGTACGTTCACGATCAAAGGTTTGCCGCCCGGCGATTACGAACTGGAAGCATGGCACGAGAAATTCGGCGCGAAAACTTTGAAAGTCAAAGTTGCCGAAAAAGCGGATGCCAAAGCTGATTTTTCATTCGACGCAGCGACGGCATACAACGCCGGGTCGTTGAAAGTTCAACCGGCGCTGGTGCTTCCTTAAACAACTGCGGATTTCGGATTGCGGAATGCGGATTGGCTGTGACTTTACGGTTTAGCTGATCGGCAAATCCGCAATCCACAGTCCGCATTCCGCAATCAAAATGGGACGTTTATTTGCAATCCTACTCTGGCTGATTACGGCGGGCACCGTCGCGTTCTTCGCCTGGTCAAAAGCGAAAACCGGCTGGTGGTTTCCAGAAGCCATTTCGACGCACGCCGGCGCCATGGATAGCCAGTTCAACATCACCTGGGCCGTCGTCGGGGTGGCCTTTTTGGGCGCGCAAGCTGCTCTTGGTTATGCCGCCTGGCGGTTTCGCGCGAAAGGGAACGAGCGCGCCAGTTACAGCGAAGGCAATACGCGAATCGAAATTGTGCTAGTCGCCGTTACGGGAATCGTATTCATTGCCCTGGCAATCACCGGACAGCGGGTTTGGGCCAATTTGCATTTGAATCAAGCTCCGGCGGACGCCGTTCAGGTCGAAGTCACAGGCCAGCAGTTCAATTGGTACTTTCGCCATGCTGGCCCCGATGGCAGGTTCGGTTCTACCAGTCCAAAGCTTTACAACGATTCCGACAACGCGGCTGGCGCGCGTCCTGGTCCGCTGGGAATTGATCCAAAAGACCCGGCTGGCAAAGATGACATTTTCGGCCAGACGCTGGTCATCCCCGTCAATCGCCCGATCAATCTGACGTTACGAGCAAAAGACGTGACGCACGATTTTTACGTTCCCGCGTTGCGCTTGAAGCAGGATGCCGTTCCGGGCTTGAAGATCAATCTGCACTTCACGGCGACAAAGGAAGGCCGTTACGAAGTTGCCTGTGCCGAATTATGCGGTCAACTTCACCATCAAATGCGCGCTTACATGCGCGTCGTTTCGCAAGCCGATTTTGAAAAATGGCTAAGCGAAAACGCACCGCCAGCAGTTCAATAGATCTAGCTCCAAGAAAAGCGATGGCTGAACAAATCCAAACATCACACGCCGCTCCAAAAGGCTTCATTCGCAAATACATTTTCAGCACCGATCACAAAGTCATCGGCATTCAATATTTCTTTCTGGCGCTGACGGCGGCTTTGGTCGGGATGTTGATGTCGCTGTTGATTCGTATGCGGCTGGCCTGGCCGGCCGAACGCTGGCCAACGATGGAAGCGATTTTTCCCGAAGGCTTCAAAGACGGATTGATGCAGCCGGAATTTTATCTGGCGATGGTGACGATGCACGGGACGATCATGGTGTTTATGGTGTTGACCACCGCACCACAATCGGGGTTTGGAAATTACTTTTTGCCGATTCAGATCGGAGCGCGCGATATGGCGTTTCCGGTGCTGAACATGCTTTCGTTCTGGATCACCTTTTTAAGTTTCGCGGTTTTGATTGCTGCGTTGTTTGTTGTGGGCGGAGCGCCGCTGGGCGGCTGGACGTTTTACCCAACGTTGAGCGCGATTCCTTCCACAGGGCCTGGACAGGCTTTAGGCGCGGATTTGTGGATTGTCAGCATCGCGCTGTTTTGCGTGGCTTCATTGCTGACGGCGCTGAATTTCATCACGACGGTGTTGAACATGCGAACCAGCGGCATGACGTTAATGCGAATGCCGCTGAGTTGTTGGGGATGGTTTACGACGGCGGTGATTGCCCTGCTGGCGTTTCCGGTTTTGCTGGCGGCGGGAATTTTGCTGCTGCTGGATCGTAACGCCGGAACAGGCTTTTTTATCCCTTCGGGTTTGTCTGTATCCGGCAACCTGGTTCCAAACGGTGGCGGCTCGACGATTTTGTGGCAGCACCTGTTCTGGTTCTTCGGCCACCCGGAAGTGTACATCGCCATTTTGCCTGGAATGGGCGCGACGTCGCACATTCTGGCGACCTTTGCGCGCAAGCCGGTTTTTGGTCACCGAGCAATGGTCGTCGCGATGTTTGCTATTGGCTTGTTGGGGTTTTTCGTCTGGGGACATCACATGTTCATCAGCGGAATGAACCCGTCAGTGGCGATTGCGTTTTCAGTTTTGACTTTGGTCATCGGAGTTCCGTCGGCAATCAAAACGTTTAACTGGCTGGGGACATTATGGGGTGGGCGAATTCGGTTCACGACGCCGATGATGTTTGCCAGGAGCGTTGATTCAGAGCGCTTTCGCCCGGATGCACAACTCGCCGCTGGCACGAATCAGCGCCAGGTCGTGCAGCGCATCGGCGCCCAGAGTGCCGCGGACATCGGCCAGCCATGCCGGGCAATTCGGATCCTGGCGATAGGGCGCGAAGGCGGCGTACTGCTGCAACAAGCGCTTTTGCAGTTCATCCAGGCGCGGGCGGATCTGTTTGCCCAGATCCGGACGCGGTGTGTCCGGTG
>CAYLJQ010000249.1:0-9180 GCA_964383955.1 uncultured Heliomicrobium sp.
GTTCGACGGTCATGGCTTACTGGGATGCGCCAAATGGATCGGTTTGCCAGGATGATGTTGTTACCTTTTATGCGCTGCTTCGGCATCTGGGAAAGCAGAAAGACCTGACGCTGTTTATCAAATCCGATGGCGGAACCGGCACGGCCTCACTGCGAATCGTTCATCTGTTGCGGCAGTATTGCGAACGTCTGACGGTTGTTGTGCCGCTGAACTGTGTTTCGGCTGCGACGATGATCGCACTTGGAGCCGACGAAATTCAGATGGGACCTCTGGCGTATCTTTCGGCGGTGGATACTTCGCTGACCCACGACTTGTCGCCGATTGACATCAATAACAATCGGGTCAGCGTCAGCCTGGATGAATTGACCCGCATCATCAATTTGTGGGGCAAGGAAGCCAAAGACGAAGGCGCAAACCCATACGCTTCAATTTTCAGCCACATTCACCCGTTGGTGATTGGCGCGGTTGACCGCAGCAGTTCGCTGTCCATTCGGCTGTGCAACGAAATCCTGTCCTACCACATGCACGACAAAAAGAAAGCCGAAAGCATCAGCAAAATTCTCAACTCGGATTACCCGTGGCATTCGTACCCGATTACGATCAAAGAAGCGCAACGAATCGGGTTGAATGCTTTGCCGCTGGATTCTGAAGTGAACAGCCTGCTGCTGGAACTGCACGAGGTTTACTCAGAGATGGGCCAACGGGCTGTGACGGACGTTGATGACGCCAATTACCACGACAACGAAATCCTGAACATCATAGAAGGCCGCGCGCTTCAGGTCTTTTATCAATCGGATAAAGATTGGCATTATCGGTCAGAAGAACGCCGATGGGTTTCCCTGAACGACAACAGTTCCTGGCGTCGCGTGGAGAAAAAAGCCGGAAAGATCGTTCAGAGTGTGCTGCATTTGCGTTAGCTTGGAGATGTTAGAGATGAAGAAGTTATTCAGCATTGCTGTTTTGATTGCCGTTGCTGTCCTGGCGTCGGGGCAAAAACGCGCTGGTTCGTCCGGGCAAGCGATTGATCTGCTGATTACCGGCGGCGCGGTTGTGACGATGGACGGCGAACGTCGAGTCTTTGACAATGGATTTGTGGCGATTCAAGGGCAGCGAATCGTTGGCGTTGGCGATGCAAGCGAACTGAAAGCCAAAGGCTATCGGCCAAAACAAACCATTGATGCTCGCGGCAAAGTCGTCATGCCGGGTTTGGTGAACGCGCACACGCATATCCCGATGGTTCTATTCCGTGGGATTGCGGACGATCTGAACTTGCAGGATTGGCTGACGAAATACATTTTTCCGGCGGAAGCCAAAAACGTGACGCGGGAATTTGTGGTTGCGGGAACGCAGCTTGGCTTGGCGGAAATGATTCGGGGCGGCATTACAACCTATGCCGATATGTATTATTTCGAAGACGCCATTGCCGAAGAAACCAAACGTGCGGGAATGCGCGGCGTGCTTGGCGAAACGGTGATTGATTTTCCCGTTGCCGACAACAAAACCTGGGCGGATGCGATGGCGTATTCCGAACGGTTTTTGAAGCGGTGGAAAGGCGATTCACTGATCACTGCGGCGATTGCTCCGCACGCGCCTTACACGGTCAGCACAGAGCATCTAAATGAAGTTCGCGCTTTGGCAGAAAAGCTGGATGCGCCGATTCTGACTCATCTGGCCGAAGCTCCCACCGAAACGGAATTCATCGCCAAAACTTACAACACACGCCCGGCGGCGTATTTGGAGCGAATCAATTTCCTGTCGCCTCGTTTGCTGGCTGCGCATGTCGTTCACGTCAACGACGAAGAAATTGCCATTCTCAAACGCCGGGAAGTCGGCATCGCGCATTGCCCGCAATCGAATATGAAGCTGGCGTCTGGAACCGCGCCAATTCCGGCGATGCTGAAAGCAGGGTTGCGGCTTGGGTTGGGGACGGATGGCGCGGCTTCAAATCACGACCTGAGTTTGTGGGAAGAAATAGACTCGGCTGCGAAGCTGCATAAGCTGATTTCCGGCGATCCGACTGCGGTTCCGGCGACGGTAGCCTTGGCGATGGCAACCATTGGCGGAGCACGTGCGCTTCACATGGAAAAAGAAATTGGCTCGCTTGAAGCCGGCAAACGTGCCGACCTGATTCTGGTTGATCTGAGTGCATTACATCTGACACCGATGTACAATTTCTACTCTCATCTGGTGTATGCAACAAAGGCCTCGGACGTATCTGACACGATTGTGAATGGCAAGGTTTTGATGCGAAACCGTCGGTTGCTGACCCTTAATGAAGAAGCCGTAAAAGCATCGGCCCGCAAATATCAAAAGCAAATCAGCCAAAGTTTGAAGCAACAGTGAAGTCAGCAAGCTGAAAGAATAGGAAAAGAATATGCTGAGGATGAAAGTTACAAGCAAAATATTTCTGGCGCTGGTCCTTGCGCTTTCAGTGTTCCCGCTACAGGCGGTTGCGCAACAGCCGACCGGCAGTAAGCCCTCCACCGGAACCGAGCCGCAAGCATCCCAGGAAAAGTCGGACGCTCCAGCCGCTGAGTTGGTCGCTCAGGGAAAAGCGCTTTATCGAACTGCAAAGTTCAAAATGGCGCTGGCTAAATTTGAAGCCGCTCTGGAACAGGAAAAAGACAATGATGAAGCTCTGGGGTTGGCTGCCGAAACGTCTTTTCGATTGGACAGCCAAGGGGCAGCGCGCGATTATTTCCTGCGGCGTGCCGATTTGCCCGGCCAGAAGGATTCTGTCAAAGCGTACTGTTACCACCGCGCGGCCATGACCTGCTGGCGCGAAACCCATGATCTGGTGGCGAAATATGTCGAACTGAAAAATGGTAAAGCGGTTCACGATTTGCCCGAAAGCGCTGAACGGGAAGTTTCGGAAACCATCAGCAATGGGATCGAATACGCGACGCGAGCCTTAAATCTCAGGTCCAGTTTTGCAGACGCATACAACATCAGAAACTTGCTGCATGCCGAAGCCGCCCTGGTGGCAAATGATGAAGCTTCAGCAAAAAACAGTTGGCAAAAATCCCTGGACGATCTGCGCATGGCATTGTCTATGTCCAAACCTGTGTCAGACAGCAAATACGATGCGGCAGATTTCAACTTCCCGACGGTTCGCATTTCGGAATTTTCCCGGACGAAAGAAGAACAAGATGTGCAAGCAGACGAACTGCTGAAAATCATTGAAGGTGGAAAACCGCTGAAACGCGTGCAGCCAATTTTCCCCAGCACTCGCCCAGGCAAACCCGCTGATCCGAATGCCCCCGCGCCTAAATACACGTTGACTTCAGGCAAGGTGAAAGTCGAAGTTTTGGTTTCAACCGAAGGCAAGGTGATTTTCTCTCATATCATTGACGGACGATCGGATCTGAATAGCGCAGCAATTTTGGCGGCGCGGGGTTGGACATTTGAACCTGCCATGCTCGATGGCCAGCCAATACAGATCAGCGGTGTGATCAGTTTTGAATTGAAGAAACCTCCGGCAGCGCCTTCAACTTCGGCAACGCCAGCCAAAAAACCATAGATGCCTGGAGCGATTGAAGAAATCGCTCCCTCGTTTATCGCTCGACAAGCTGGATCGCGTGCGCATCCGGGTCGCGCACCAAAATGCTTCGCTTCAATCCCAGCACTGGTTCGGCGAATTGAATCAAACCGGAAGAAATGAAGTTGAACCTGCTTTCACGCAACCTGACTGCCGCAGATTCAATGTCGTTGGTGACAAGCTTCGTCTGCCAGTGAATCAGGTCATTGGTTTTCTTATCTTCAGGCGTCACCCGTCCATCGCGAGGAGCCAGATATTCCAGAAACTCAATGCCAGGGCCGCCATTGGAAGATGCTGCGCGTAGAGCCGTGATCCTTAGCCGAGCGCCAAACACATTGTTCAGTCGCTCTTGCTCGATTCCATAATTTTCGCTTTCTCCGGCAACGCGCATTCCCAGCGTGTCGCGGTAAAACTTCAAACTGGAGTCGGTGTCGCCGATGACGATTGCCGTGTGGTCAATTCCCAGGAACAGTTTGTCTGCATTTTGCCCTTTGTTCTGCCCCTTGTTCTGAATGCCCAGCCGATGCCATTTTTCGTCTCCTTTGCCTTCAGGGAATTGCAGGATTTCCAGCGCATGGCCGTCCGGGTCTTTGAAGTAAAAGGCTTTGATACCTCCGGCATTTTTATTCCAGTCGGGCAATCGCTGCGGGCCAGTCGAAGCGTGCTCGACTTTATTCTTTCGCAGCCATTGATAGGCGCGGTCCATATCGCTGACGATGATGGCGACGTGCTGAAACCAGCGGTCGTTGCTGCGCGAATCCAGCGGAACGGGACGACCGCGCGGAGCCAAATATTCCGTCAATTCGATGAATTCATCACCAAGCCGCATTCGCACAACGCGCATTCGCAATCCGAAGACACCTTGCAAATGCTCGTAATCTTCGCCCGTGACTTCGACATCCGAAACTTTTTCAAACGACAAAACCTTCGAAAAGAACTCAACTGAGCGGTCTATGTCGCTGACAGTGAATCCAACGGAATCAACAGCCTGAATCAAGGACGAGGAGACTGTGAGACTTGGCGACTGGGCGAAGCTTAGAGTCCAAGCGTTCAGTTTCGACGGAGCAAGACTGAACGAGAGCAACAGCACCAGAAATAAAACTGCGATGGCTTTCCCCTTGCGTTTCCGCGTCACTTCATCTCTTTCTCTATGTTTAGACCTAATCATTTCAGCCTCTCTAGTAAGTGATCTCCGACACGAAGCGCATTGGCCATAATGGTCAGCGCCGGGTTGACCGCTGCACTGGAGCAGAAAAAGCTGCCGTCCACGACATACAAATTGTCTACTTCGTGCGCTTTGCAGTTTTTGTCCAAAGCTGAAGTTTTGGGATCGTTGCCAAACCGGATCGTGCCATTTTGATGCGCGACTCCAGCGAGCGGAATGCGGTCGCCGACAAAAGCATTCAGCGGGATCAGATGCTCGTGGCAATCGGCTTCTTTCACCATTTCTTTCACCTTGGCGTAAAGCCGTTTGTGGCCTTCCAGATTGTTCGGCGTGTACGCCATTGTGATCTTGCCCTCACGGTCTAAAGTCACGCGGTTGTTCGGATCGGGCAGGTCCTCCGAAGTCAGCCAGAAATCCAGCGAATGTTTGGCGATGTAATCCAGCGTCAAGTGCGGTGCGAAAGGCGGCGCTCCGGCGGCGAACATGTTCGCATCGAATTTGCCGACAAATGAGATATGGCCCATCGGAAAATCCCATTCTTTGTTAGCAAAATAGAAGTCATTTAGCGCCATGGTTTTTTGAAAAACAGTCGGATTTGGGTGTCGAGAGATCGCAAACAGAACGGAGTTGTTGTGCCCCATGTAATGACGCCCCACCACGTCAGAACCATTTGCCAATCCGTTCGGATGTTTGTCATTCGCCGAACGCAGCAACAACGCCGCCGAATTGATTGCGCCAGCCGAAACGATCACAACATTGGCGGAGTAGATTTCTTCAACGCCTTCGCGCATCACAACTATTCGTTTTACTTCGCGACCCGATTCGCTGGTTTCCAGCCGTTCGACATAGGCATTGGTCAGCAAGGAAACGTTCGGATATTCCAGCGCCGGATCAACGCAGACGACTTGCGCATCAGATTTGGCGTTGGTTAAACAGGCAAAGCCATCGCAGGTATTGCAGCGAACGCACTTGCTTCGGTTCATCTGCTTTTCGTCCAGCATAACGCCTAGCGGCGTGTGAAATGGTTTATAGCCAAGTTTTTCGAAATCTTCTGCCAGTTTGGCAATGCGTGGTTCGTGGCTGACGGCTGGATGCGAATATGGCGCGCTGGCCCACGGTTCTGTCATGTCTTCGCCACGGTTGCCGTGAACGTGGTACAGGTGTTCGGCAGCCGTGTAGTAAGGCTCAAGCTCTGCGTAACGGATTGGCCAGGCTGGCGAAATGCCTCCGTGATGTTTGATCTCGCCGAAATCCTGTTCGCGCAACCGGAACAGTGCCGCGCCGTAAAATTTCGTATTCCCGCCGACGTAATAGTTTGTGTGCGGATGCAGCGGTTTGCCTTTTGAATCGCGCCATTCTTCTTTCGTGTTGTATTTGCCTTCCTTGACGGTGGCCAACGTGCTCCAGTTGTCTTTTTCGCGCGGTACGTAACCTCCACGCTCAAGCAGCAAAATTCGTTTGCCGGACGGCGCCAGTTTGTAAGCCAGCGTTCCTCCGCCAGCTCCTGTGCCGATGATAATCACGTCGTAATGGTTCGAATTCATCCGTTCTCCTGATTGATTCCAATTTGGAGCCAGTCGCAAGCCGCTGCACTCAATAGTGCCAACCCGTTATCAACGGCCCACGACCGGCAAACAGCACTGCAAGGTGAATTGCAGTGCGTGTCGCATTCGCAGGTTGAATCCAGATGTGATGGAGAAAAATTCCAGGCAGGAAAAATTCCGGAAGCGAATTAGGTGGCTGGTTTGTCACTGCCGGTTTTGTAGAACAAGGTTTCACTCAGCGCCAGCAGCAAAATGCAGGCAATCAACAACGTCGGCGGCAAGATTTCCAAGCCAAATTTCCCCGCCAGCACCCCAACCAAAGACGGCAGCGCAGATTGGCCCAGGACAGCGGCTGAAATTTGAAAGCCGATTACGTTGGTAACAAAGCGTTGGCTAATTCGGTCGGGAGTGGTGGCAATCATCGTGGGAAAGATTGGCGCGCTGGCCAATCCCATCAGTGCGATGCCGGTAAAGCTGAGAAGGGAACTGACATTCACCCAAAGCAGAATTGCGCCAGCAGCCATGGCCAGAATGCTGCATCGCATCAGCCGCTGGGTTGAAATTCTGCTTGCGGTAAACCCTGAAATGATTCTTCCGCCCGTAAAACAGCCCCAATAAACACTTGTCCAGGTTCCGGCTGTGATTTTAGGAATTCCACGCGCTTCAACAAACAAGCTGTAAGGCCAGGCTCCGGCAGCGGCTTCTATGCCTGTGTAAATGAAGAAAAAGGCTACGCATAGCCAAACCTTTGGGACTTGCCAGAGTTGATTTGGCGGAGTGTGTTCGGATGCCTGATTGGATGCTTGAGGTTCGGTTATCGTGATTGAGGCAGGCCATAATTTATGCGAAAGCCCGAAGCACAAGGCTAATGCAAATTGCCCCGCGGCAACGATGACGTAACCGAATTGCCAGTTTCTTCCGGAAGCGATTGCAGCAGTCATCAACGCAGGGCCGGTGGTTGTCGCAATGCCATAACAGGCATGCACCCAATTGGAGGTTTGCGTGTTGTGAAAATTGGCAATATAGGTGTTCAGCCCTGTATCAATCGCGCCAGCCCCCAGTCCACTTAACAATCCAAACGCGATCAGAATCCACCAGCTTGGCGCGATTGCATAACCGAACAGGCTGACGCTGGTCGCCAGACAACTGAATGACAGCAGCACCCCGATGTTTATTCGCGTCAACAGCCAGCCGCACAGCAGGCTGGAAAGCAGATAGCCTGTGGTGAACAGCATCAGCAATGAACCGAGTGCATTAAGTTGCAGCCCGAATGAAGCGCGCATCGAAGGCCAGGCGACACCAAGCAATCCGTCAGGCAGACCAAGACTGAAAAAGCCTGCATAGGTCAATGAAACCAGCAGCAGGCTTGGGCGCAGCTTTAACATCAAAGTGAAAATTATTGGTGGGATTGCATTTGCTTTCCCAAGCGCGCGGAATTCGCGGTCGCGAAATCAAATCGCCGCCATCCGCAGCGCTGGCAAAGCCTGTCATTTGTGATGGGCTAGGTTCTTATGGCCGTGTGCCAATAACTGCATCTGTTTTGGATGTTCGCCCAGCCAGTTCACCTGACCGGTGGTGATGTCGTATAGGGCGCCAACAACTTTCAGCTTCCCGCTGCTGACGCGATGGCGAATGATGCTGCTGCGGGTGAGGAGTTCCTGAATCGAGTGGAGCACGTTTACTTTGATTGTTTCGGCGATCAATTCATCGCCCTTTAGCGCCGGGTGGTCATGTTTCGCGGTGCGGACTGCCGGATTGATATGAGCCAGCACGGGCGGAATGCTGCCATGCACTTGTGCATGCGTGACGGCGGCAGTCACTGCTCCGCATTTCGTGTGGCCGAGCACTACAAGAAGCGAGGTTCCCAAATGCTCTGTGCCGTATTCCGCCGAACCTGTTTCGTCCAGGCTGCCAATGTTGCCGATGACGCGAATGGTGAACAGATCGCCAAGCCCTTCGTCAAAAATCAGTTCCGGCGGCACGCGCGAATCGGAGCAACTAATGACCGTCGCGACCGGATGCTGACCCAAAGCCAGCTCAGCTTTTCGCGCGGCGTCCTGATGTGGATACGCCGGTTTGCCTGTAACAAATCGTTCATTGCCTTTTGTCAAAGCCTCTAACACATCATTTGGAGACGGCGGATTATCTGCAAAGGCAATCAGAACCAGTCCAAAGACGGCGGCAATTGTGCGTGTGAATTGGATTAAAGTTTTATGGAGCATCATTGTTTCCTAGTGGTTAAACATAAATTCTTTGCTGCTCAGTACCGCCCAGACTAAATCTTCGATTGACTGACGCCGGATGTCGCCGTCGATTTTTTCTTTTTCGTCCTGCGAAATCACGGAAAGCAGCCGGTTTATTTCATCTTTTCCCGGGCGACGGCTAAGCGCTGACAGGTATAAATGATTGATGATCGTTTCATCGTTTGAGCCGGACTTTAGAAAAAAATCAATCAAGCCGCCCGGCGCGCGAAGCTTTTGATTGATCGTTTCGCCATTGATGACGTGTAAAGCTTGGGACACTGACGGTTCAGACGTTCGCTCGCACTCACAAGTGGCGAAGCGTGGCGGTTTGCCGAAGATGGTCAGAAAGTAAGAATTGACGCGCGCGTCCGGAAGCTGCATCGCCTTGATGCCAGCCGGGTAGCCGGGAAATTCTGTTGGCACCCCTGTCACTTGGGAAATCGCGTCCAGCACGGCCTCAGCAGGCAGACGCTTGATGATGTAGCGCGAATAGAACCGCTCATCTTGCGTGTTCGTGGCATTCGGTTTTGACGACCGCTGATACGCTGCCGAATTCATTACCGTGCGTATCAAATGCTTCAGGTCAAATCCATGATCCGTGAAATCTTTGGTCAACGCGGTCAGCAGTTCTTCGTTCGATGGCGGATTGGTCGCGCGCATATCGTCCACGGCTTCAACCAGGCCTCGCCC
>CAYLJQ010000250.1:0-9164 GCA_964383955.1 uncultured Heliomicrobium sp.
AGAGTTTAACGTCCAAAAAATGTGGGTAAAGGCAAGGTTACGAACCTGTCCCACCGTTTTCGGAGAAGTGCTGAATGCTCAAACGGATTCTTTTATTGTCAGTAACGTTGCTGATTGGAGTTTTGTCAGCGAGCGATCACGCGACTGCTCAATCCACATCCGCCGCGCCGATTTACGTCACGCTGTGGTTCGACACGGAAGATTACGTCCTGCCGCAAAGCGATGACGCAGCGAAACGTATCGCCGAAATGCTGACGCGCCTGGGCGTCAAAGCCACGTTTAAGATCGTCGGTGAAAAGGCGCGTGTGCTGGAACAGCGTGGCCGCAAAGATGTCATCGCCGCGCTGAAAAAACACGAGATCGGCTATCACGCCAACCTGCACAGCGGCCAGCCGACTCCCGCCGTGTATTTGCAACACGCGGGCTGGGAAGATGGCATCGCTGAGTTTTATCGCCGCGAAGTGCAGGGCGTCCGCGACATTGAACGAATCTTTGGCGTCACGCCGATTTGCTACGGTCAGCCGGGAAGTTCCTGGGGGCCGCAAAGCCATCCAGCCCTGAAAAAGATGGGCGTTTCGATGTATTTGGACGATTCCAGCCACGTCGGCATCGCTGAGCAACCGTTTTATTACGGTGGCATGCTGAATGTCTTCAAAATGGGTTCGAACTTGACGCGCATGGATTTGGGCAAGCAGGACAATCTGTCAACGGCGCAAGCGAAGTTTCAGCAAGCCGCTGAAAAACTGCGGCAACGCGGCGGCGGAACGGTCAGCATTGTTTACCATCCGTGCGAATTTGTTCATCGGGAATTCTGGGATGGCGTCAATTTCCGGCGTGGAGCAAACCCTCCGCGCAGCGAATGGAAACTGCCGCCGATGCAAACCGCCGAAGAAATCGAGCGAAATTACCAAGACTTCGAACAATACGTTCAATTCATTCAAAAACAATCCGGCGTGCAATTTGTTCATTGCGCTGACCTGATGAAGCTATACAAAGATCAGGCGCTTGGCTTCAACTTCACGCAAAAAGAGATTGTTGCTATCGCGCAATCCGTGCAGAAAGAAATCAGCTTTCAGCAGGTGAACAGCTTCACGCTTTCGGCGGCGGATAGTTTTGGTTTGCTGACGGAAGCCTATCTTTCATTGCTGGAGAACAAAAAGCCGCCGCTAAAGCTGAAACCGCTTTATGGTCCGGCAAGAGCGTTTTCGCCATCTATTGGCGGCACGAAGCCAACGACGGTTCGCTTGGTGGAATTTTCCGAAACCGTGCGCGATGTTTCGCGATTCCTTCAGGCTGAGGGCCGAGTGCCGGATGAAGTCTGGATTGGCGCGCAAAACATGTCGCCGCAGGATTATCTGGCGACGCTTGGCGCTGTTATGGAAGGCTGGAAAAGTTACGATGGAAATCTGAAGGTTACTTTGCAAACAGGGCGCTTTACTGCTGATCGCTACGTCGCTGAAGACTCCAACCGGCTGTGGGGCTGGATAATCTTTCCCGAAGGCTTTCACGCGCCGAAACTGATGGAGCTTGCCAAGTTGCAAGCCTGGACATTGAAACCAGCGCTGTTAGCGCGCTGAACTACTTACCTCATATTTCAAAACTTAAAATGCGTTATCAAACATTCCTTACTCGATTCTGTTTATCGCTGTTTTGTCTGGCTTTCCTTTCGCTGACGCCGCAGGCGCAGACGCTCAAAAAGGATTACCTGAACTGGATCAAAATTGCTGCTGATGCAGGATGGGCCGATTATCAACCCAGCATTGATCGCTGGAAAAAAGCTCCGAACCATCACGAACTGTGGGGCTACGATTCACCGGGCGGGCCGATTTATCTGGCTGACTTGCTTGGCTATTTGTATCAGGAAACCAAAGATCGTTCGTACGCGGAAAAGGCGCGCGACATTCTGGCTGGCTACGGCGATTTGCGCGAAATCTATCCGAAAGAAATGCAAGCTAAACGCCTGGAATATTCCGAAGGCGTTCCGGCCATTTCCAATTTTTTCATCATGCCGCCGTATGCGCGGGCGTACATGCGTATCCGCGAAAGCGGCGCGCTGGATGCCAAAACCAAAACCAAAATTGAAGACGCGCTGGCGTTCAGCCTGGATTTCATTTTCCGCTTTCCCGAATGGGGCGCTCATAACCGCGCAATGCTGCGAGCAGAAAGTCTGGCTTACGGCGCGACGGCGCTGGCCAATCATCCGCACGCTGCGCGCTGGAAACAGCTTGGCGAAACGCTGGCCAGCGACAGCATGAAGCAGTGGGAAATCGAAGACGCCACCGGCTATCACGGCATCTGGCTGTATTCGGTGTTTTCATACGCAGACGTTTCCAAACGCGATGACGTGCTGCAATCGCCGATGGTCAAGTATTACCTGGATTATTTTGTCCAGTTGCTGACGCCGCACGGCAACATTGCGGATTTTGGCGACGCCCACTGGAACGGCGGCTGGGAGCGCTTTGTGCCGGTGTATGAAAAAGCTGCCGCGATGTTTCGCAATCCACAATACAAATATCTGGCGGAGCAATTGACCAAACGCGCGCTGGAACGTTCTGCAAAATCGCAAAACCTGACGGACCTTGCCAAGTTAAACATCGGCGCTGGCGTAGGTTCGGCGTTCACCGATGCGCATCGCTGGGCAGATGATTCGGTCAAGCCGCAGGCTCCGACAAATTTGAGCGGCGACGCGCTGGATGATTTGATCGGCAAGAAAGTCGTCTTTCGCAATGGCTGGCAGCCGGACAGCACGATGATGCTGTTGAATTACCGCGACGAAGGCGATGGCGGCAGGCTTGGGCGTGATTTTCTACGGCAGACGCTTTCAGTCGAAGAAGAGAAGATGCACCACGGCCACGCCGACGAAAATTCAATTGCTTTATTGATGAGTGGCGGTTCTGTGTTGCTTCACGACGGAGGCTATCGCCCGGATTTGCCCAGCGGACCATACGGCGCCTGGCGAGCCGACTACTTCCACAACCGCGTCGTGGTTCGCAAAGACAAACGCGACAAGGCACAGGACGTGTACGAATTCCTGCGCGGATCGGGCAATTACCGGCCGGTGCGAACCCAGAAAATTGATTTTCTGAAGTTCCGCGACGTGGATGTCAGCCGCACGCGCGTCATTGACGACGCGCTCGGCTACGAATGGGATCGCGTCATCACCTGGGTCAAAGAGAAAAACTTCTTCGTCGTCGTGGATGGCATTAAAGCGCTCAGAAACGATTACTTCACCTTCACGAACCTGTGGCACACGCGGCAAATTCACAGCCAGGGCAACCAGACAAATGGGCAGACCTTCGACACGGGAATAGACAAGATTTATGTTGATCCTCTGCCGACCGGCAAACGCCTGCTGGTTCACTTCCCGGAAAACACATTTGGAAAACAGATCGGCACGTTCCCGATTTCCCGCCACTACCAGGACGAAACCGCGATTTACCAGTCAGTTTCAAGTCTTTACAAAGCAGGCGATTACGAATATTTCGTGACGATTCTGATTCCGCACGACGCTGGCGAAGATGTCCGCGCCAAAGCCAATCAGTTCCGGTTGCTGGATGTGGACAAAGCCGGAAAAGCCATTGGTCTGGAATTTGGGGACGGGGCAGAGAAGTCTGTCATCTGCATCAAGCTCGATCTGGAAATGGATTTGGCGCGTGAACAGGTTGGGCCGCGTTACCAATATGCGCTCGGCAAAGTGAAATACGGCGAGTTTGAAACTGACGCTTCCTACCTTTTCGCCCGAACCAAAGCGAACGAAGTCTCGTACTCAGCCGCGACAATGACCAAAATCATTTTCCGCAACCAAACCTTGCTGGAAGCCAAGCCCAACTCATTCGGATTGCAGCTTGATGGGGCTGCGGCACGAACTGGATTGGCCAAATGGCGGTTCTGGGAAGATTCAGCGCAGATCAAATGACAATCGTAGTTTTTCTGGGTATCAGGTTCTCTGTTGGTCAGACAATGGCGGCTTGACACATTTTGAGTCCGCGACTACTCTCTGCGCCACAGTAACGACAATCCGCGCTTAACATAATAAAAAGCTGGGGCTTACACTGGCTAGCTGGGCTGAAGAAGCGCTCAAAAACAGCAGCAATCATCCCGATTGCCGCGAGTCCATTTCAACCGAATCAAAAGGACGAGGTGAGTAATGAAAACCATTCGCCAAATAATATCTATCTTTGGCCTACTGCTTTTGGTAAGCGGCTTGGCCTTTGCCCAGTTGACCGGGGGGTCGCTGACCGGAACGATCAGCGATTCGAACGGTGGCGCTGTCGCAAAAGCCAAAGTAACTGCCACACACGTAAGATCAGGCCGCGCGTTTGAAACAACTACCACCGGCGAGGGCCTGTATGCGTTGCCGCTGTTGGAAGTCGGCGAGTACAAAATCGCCGTGGAAGCCCAAGGCTTCAAAAAGCTGACCGTTAGCGGCATTGTCATTTCAGTCGGAGTCCGTTCCGTCACCGATGCAAAGCTGGAAACCGGAAATCTTTCCGATTCGGTGACGGTGACTGCCGACGGCCCGCAACTGCAATCAACAACAACAGAAATCGGCGTCAGCTTTTCACCAAAGCTGTTCAATGATGCGCCTGTTTCCGCTGGCGGACTTCGTAACATCGAAGCTTTTATCGGCTTGCAACCCGGCGTAACGAACGGCGCTGGCGCAGAAGGCGGAATTTCCGGCGGCGCACGCCGTTCCAAAGAAATCCTGGTGGATGGCGCAGGCATGACCAACCCGGAATCCGGCGGCGTGGCCTTTAACGGATTGCCCGCATTTGATTCGATCGGCGAATTTCGCCTGATCACCAATACCTTTGCGGCTGAATACGGACGAACCGGCGGTGGGATCGAATCTTTCGTCACCAAATCCGGCGGCAGTCAATTTCACGGCAGCGGGTTCGATTTCCACACCAGCAGCGCGCTGAATGCGGCTTCGTGGGCAGGTAAGGCCAGTTCGACGGCGGCCAACCCCGTGTTCCGCAAGACGCCATTCCACGGCAATAACTACGGCGGCAGCATCGGCGGCCCGATCTATCTGCCGAAGAAGATTTTCGGCCCAATCGGTGGATATAACGAAGACAAAACTCGTTCCTTCTTCCACTTCACCACAGACAATTTCCGTCGCGCTAGCGCCACGTCCAGCTTTATCACCTTGCCGACGGCAAAAATGCGCCAAGGCGATTTTTCGGAATATCTGCCCAGCAGAATCATTTATGACCCGGTAACCAGATTGCCTTTTGCCGGTAACATCATTCCGGCCAATCGTTTCAGTTCTGTTTCCAAAAACATCCTGCCGTTGATTCCGTTGCCAACCAACAGCGGTCTGGTTCAGAACTATCTGCAAACGACAAGCAGCGTTAATAAACAGGATTCGTGGAGTCTGAAGATCAATCACAGCATCACGCAGCGCCATCTGGTCAGTGGCTATTTCAGCAAGCAGTACATCGGCAGCGTGGTGAATGGCCCATTGCCTTCGCCGCTGCTGGGCGCTGGCGGCAACGCTTTCAGCCCGAACAAGCCGATTTTTGCGCGCTTCAACTATGACTACATCATCACCCCGACGATGAATCTGCACGTGTCGTATGGAATCACCAAGTTGCGCGCATATTTTGAAAACCAGAGCGTCGGTCAGGGCTGGCCGCAACGGTTGGGATTGAAAGGCGTGCAGGAAGCCGGCACGGACGCTTTCCCGGTCGTGAATTTCGCAGGTGTCTATCAAGCGCTGGCGGATACGAACGGAACCAAGACCAATGGTACGCAATTCAATAACACAGATCATTTCACCGCGGATGTGAGCTGGGTTAAGGGCAAGTTCAATTGGAAATTCGGCGTTGATAAACGCTGGATGCGGACGACCGGCGAACCATTGCCTTCCGGTGCGTTTGATGATGCTGGCGTGCAAGGTGTGTTCAATTTTGCCGCGAACCAGACTGCTTTGAATGGCGGCGGCGGTGACCCGTTTGCCAGCTTCCTGCTTGGTTTGGTCAACACTTCTTCGCGCACATTCAATGGCCAAGGGATTTCGGCCAAGTTCGGTTACAACGCGGCTTACGCCCAAACCGATTGGCGCATTCGCCCGAACCTGACAATCAACCTGGGATTCCGTTATGAAATCCCGACGCCCCGCCAAACCGATCCTATCGGTTCGTTCACGTCCTTTGATCCGAATCTGACGGATCCCAAATCTGGTTTGAAAGGCGCATTGGCGTTCCTGGGCGATTGCCAGGGCTGCAACGGCCAGGACCGTTTTGGAAAGATTGATTATTCTTCGTACGGCCCGCGTGCTGGTTTCGCCTGGTCAATTGACCAGAAAACGGTGATGCGCGTCGGTTATGGAATGTATTACGCCGCGGGTAACGGGTTGATGGGCGGATTCTGTCTGCGTTGCGCAACCGGTTTTGCCACCGTTGCGGATGGCGTCGGCGGTTTGCAATGGGACAACGGTTTCCAAGCGACACCGAACTTCATTCCGCCAGGAGTGGTCAATCCTTCGGCGGGTAATGCGGCAGACGACATTTACTACATCAATCCTAAATCCGGCACTGCGCCGCGTTTCCAAAACTGGAGCATCGGATTCCAGCGTGAATTGCCCTGGAAGTTCGTGGCCGAAGCTGCCTACATTGGCAATCGCGGCACACGGCTTTCGGCAAATCACTTTTCATTGAACCTGCTGGATGCGAAGTATTACTCGCTAGGCGATCTGCTGTTCAAATACATTGACGATCCGGCGGTTGTTGCGGCGGGCTACAAAGCGCCTTACGCGAACTTCATCGCCGATTGGGGCAAAACCAGCACGACTTCCGGCGCTACGCTGGCGCGTGCGCTACGTCCCTATCCGCATATCAATGGCCCGGTTGGTGATGAATACAACCCTGTCGGCAGTTCCTGGTACGATTCCTTGCAGTTGAAACTGGATCGCCGCTTTGGCGATTTCTTCACCGAAGTGAATTACACCCGGTCGAAATCCCTGACCAACGCTTCCGGTTCGCAAACCGGCGGCGATTCCAACAACCGCAACCCGAAGACCGACAAATCGCTTTCTCTGAATTCCAAAGATCGCATTCTGGAATTGGAAAAGAGCTATCAGTACACGGATTATCCGTGGATTCTAAACGTCGTGGCGACGTATGACCTGCCGTTTGGCAAAGGGAAGAAATTCCTGAACAGCAACAAATATGTGGACCGCGTCATTGGCGGATGGACGGTTTCGTTTGTCGGCGCTTATTCATCGGGCGCATTGATTCTGCTCAACGCGCAGACATTCACGTATCCGCAATGGGGCTTTGCCTATGGCCGCAAACGGGTCAGCATCATTCCCGGAAAAGCGATTCAAACCGGGATTGATCGCCAGGACCTTGACCCACGCAAAGGCCTGGCTGGTGGTGTGTATGATCGTTCGGTGTCAACCAATTGGCTGACCAATGACTTTTACACGATTCCAGGGGCGTTTGAGCTTGGCAATTCGCCGACTTACCTGAACGAGCTTCGTAATCCGAACGTGTATAACGATAGCATGGGCTTCATCAAACGGACCCGGATTACAGAAACGGTCAACTTTGAAATCCGTGCGGAATTTTTCAACGTCTTCAATCGCACGAACTTCGGGTTTGGCGGAACTCCATTCCGTCCGGCGACGGGCACATTGAATGCGCAAGGAGTATTTACCCCTGTGAACAATTTCGGCATTCCGACCGGCGTTCGCACCGGTGAGCGCAGCGGCCAGATTATGGCGAGAATCAACTTCTAACGTTGTTTCCATTTCCAAACTTCGATGGGCTGGCGTTTTATTGCGCCAGCCCATTTGTTTTCTGCGAACTGACAAAAACTGACAGCCTGATTACAATTGACCCGACGTGACTTGCTAGAGAAAAATGATTCCAAGGAGATCCACATGCCTTTTGCCTCGACCAAGTTTCAAAAACTCTGTTTTGCATTTCTGACAATTCTGCTTACTTGCGCATTCGTCTGGCCAGTTTCAACTGGCGCAAACAAAGCAGGCGAGCGCCGGTTGCTGTATGTGGCGACGCCGGGCATTCGCAATTACCTGGAATTCGGCGGACACGGATTGTTGGTGTTCGACATTGACGACGGCCACAAACTGCTGAAGCGAATTCCGACTTCGGGTTTCGACAAACAAGGCAAGCCGCTTAACGTCAAAGGCATCGTGGCCAACGCCAAAACCAGCCGCGTGTACATCACCACCACCGAAACGCTTCAATGCCTTGATCTGTTGACCGAGAAAATCCTTTGGGAAAAGCCCTACGAGGGCGGAACCGACCGGATGGCGATTGATCCGAACGGCAAGTTCATTTACGTGCCTTCGCTGGAAAAAGACCACTGGCACGTGGTGGACGCTGCAACCGGGGACATCATCAAAAAGCTGGTTCCGAAATCCGGCGCGCACAACACGATTGTCAGCTTGGACGGTAAATGGGCGTATCTGGCCGGACTCAAATCGCCGATCTTGAATATCTCCGATACCAGCAAGCACGAAATCACCAAAACCGTCGGTCCGTTCAGCAACGTCATTCGCCCGTTCACGATCAATGGTTCGCAGACTTTGGCATATGTGAATATCAACGACCTGCTGGGTTTTGAAATTGGCGACATCCGCACTGGCAAGATGCTGCATCGTGTCGAAGTCACAGGCTTTCAGAAAGGCCCGGTCAAGCGTCACGGCTGCCCAAGCCATGGGATTGGGCTAACGCCGGACGAAAAAGAAGTCTGGATTGCCGACGGGCATAATCAGCACGTTCACGTTTTCGATAACACAGTCAGACCGCCAAAACAGATTGCCAGTTTGCCTGTGCGTGAACAACCGGGCTGGGTGACGTTCAGCCTGGATGGAAAATTCGCTTACCCGTCAACGGGCGAAGTTTTCGATGTGAAAACCAAAAAGATCGTCACGACCTTGAAGGACGAAAAAGGCGGCGAGGTCCACAGCGAAAAGATGCTGGAAATTGACTTCAAAGACGGCAAACCTGTTCGCACCGGCGATCAGTTCGGGCTTGGCCGAATGAGGAAATAGGGCAGAACGTAAGACGCGCCCCAACGGGGCGAAATACAACAGCCCAGTGCAACGCGCTGGGCCACGATTCAACAGTTCTCGCAAGCCCTGAAAGGGCAATGGCATTGAATTAAGCCAATAGTTTTTTGACATACTTATG
>CAYLJQ010000251.1:0-9159 GCA_964383955.1 uncultured Heliomicrobium sp.
CTTTGCCGGTTGTGCTGACGGCTGTGTAGAGTTCTTCAAACCTTGGGCCATACTTTTCCTCAATCGTTTTTTCCAGGGCGGCAATTTGCTCTGCCGGGGCAGCTTCATCGTACAGCTTTGCCAATTGGGTATATTCGTTTTTATAAACAGGGATGACGAATTCGTATAAGGCAATTGCCGCATCCAGCATTTCTTTCGTCTCTTCGTTGCTGCTGATCGCCTTCACTTTTTCAAAATTGGCTTCAATGGTTTCCAGTTTGGTTTGTACCACTTCCGCTCGCTTCATCGGAGCAGTCGCGCCTGTTTTTTCATCCGTCAGCTTTACGGAAGGGCTGGCCAATTCCCGTTGCATTCCTGAACCGGCAAAGCCGAAGAGCAGGTTCGTGTTCACCACGACCCTGGCGAAAAGCTGATCCGGAGGAGGATTTCCGCAGGAACAGAGCACAAAGGTCAGACTAAAGACAAGGAAGAGTTGAAGTCTATTTTTCATATTGATTGATCCGCCTATCGCTGCTTCTCAAAATATTGCGTAAAGAATGTCAGCATCTCTTTTTCTGCCACAGGACGCGCGCCGGTTTTTTCTCCAAGCTCCATCGTCATCTGCTCGGCGGCATCGAATGCGGGCCAGTTCGGCAAGCCTTTCCCGTTCGGGTTTCCAGTCCTGGCAAAGTTCACCCAATAGCTAGACGCTGTTTCTGCCAGCTTGCGATCCACGGTTTCCCAGGGACGATTCAGATGTTTGAGGTTGGCAAAAAAGTACGGAACGTCGCCCGTATGAAATGCGCCGAACTCTGGATATTCCGGCCACGGAATGCCGCGCGTGAAGTAATAGGTGTAAGCGTTTGCCTTGCTTGTTTTGGCGCGTTCCGCCGCCCACAAATACATTGAAACTCTGCCTTGATCGCGGGCGCTTTGTTTTTGGGAAAGGCTGGATTGGGTTTGGTCGCTGGATGGGTACAGTTTCAAAAACGCCTCGGCTTGCGCGCCAAACCGCTGCTGCACTTGTTTGGTGAAGTCATCAGCTTTGATCTTGCCGTACGTCGCCGAAGCGCTGCCTTCGTCGGCGGTTAAGCCTGTCATCGTCGGCACGTCGTTTTGTTTGCCTTGCGCAAAAATCGCGCTTGGCTGCGCAGGCAAAAACCAACCGTCAACCACCGGAGTGAATCGCGCACCGCCCATCAGTTCAGCGGCGGGTTTTGCGCGCAATTCTTTGAGCGAAGTTGCGCCTTTGGTTTCGGCCCATTTCAGGCCGTCGTTTTCGGAATCGCTCAAGGCTTTTGTGCGGCGTCCGACACTGGAGCCGCTTTCCGCAATCGCACGATGAAACAAGCCTTTCGCCAGCGGCGAAGCCGTCAAGGCATGCACTGCCGATGCTCCGGCGGATTGCCCTGCAATCGTCACGCGGCTGGGATCGCCGCCAAAAGCCGCAATGTTTTTCTGTATCCACTGCAATGCCGCGACGCAGTCCAGCAATCCATAATTGCCGGATGCATGGGTTGGCGATTCTTTCGTCAGTTCGGGATGCGTGTAAAAGCCAAAAATGCCCAGGCGGTAATTGATCGTGACGACCACCAAACCTTTCTTCGCCAATTCTTCGCCGTCGTAGGTGATGATTTCGCCGGAGCCTTCGTAGAATGCGCCGCCGTGAATCCAGACCAGCACTGGACGTTTTTCGCTGGCAGCTTTTGCCGCTGTCCAGACGTTCAGCCCCAAGCAGTCTTCGCTGGCTTCGTTCTGCACCATGAATTCTTTCGTCCAAGGATTGTGCGAACGCGACAGCGCCTGCATACAGCTATCGGAAAACTTGTCGGCTTTGCGCACGCCTGTCCAGGTTTTGGCGGGTTGCGGAGGTTTCCAGCGCAAATCGCCAACCGGCGGCGCAGCATACGGGATGCCTTTGAAAACACGCACGCCAGAAGGAATCGTCACGCCTTCAAGCAAGCCGCCATCGGTTTTCACCGTTCCATTGATGGCTGCCATTCGTGACGGAAAAAGCGTCAAGACGACGAACAGCGCTAAGCAAACTGAAGCCAGGGTTTTCATTTTGATGGTTCCTTTTTACTGAAATAACAGCGGCGCAAATTCGCTCAGGCATCGCCGCCAAACGGGCCAGGTGTGCAACCCGCCTTCGTACACGTGAAAGGTATGGCGGATCTGATGCCGCTTGAACATTTCCGAAGCTTCTTTCGCGCGCGAAAACACAGGGTCTTTGTCGCCATTGGCATACCAGAAGACGTTGAGCTTTGCGTTGGTGCCTTTCGGGTCATCCATCAAGGTTTTGAATTTCGAGACAAAGAAATCCTGCCCAGGCGCTGTGCTGAACATGCCAAGCGCACTGAACAAATCCAGATGCGCAAAGCCAATGGCGAACGTTTGCCCGCCGCCCATCGAAAGCCCCGCCAGCGCGCGATTTTGCCGCCCAGGTGCGACGCGATATTTCGTTTCGGCCCACGGCAAGATCTCTTTCAGCAGGTACTCTTCCATCAACGGCGTGTTTTTGGCGGCGATCTCACGCGGTGAACCAAAGGGAACCGTGTGGCCAAGGGGCATGACGATAATCATCGGCTTCGCTTTTTTCTGAGCGATCAGGTTGTCCAGAATGATGTTAGTTGCGCCAACCTGTGTCCAGCTTTCGGCGGTGTCGCCGCTGCCGTGCAGCAGATACAGCACTGGATACCGCTGTTTCGTGTTCTTTTCATAACCCGGCGGCAGGTAGACAAACACCTGCCGGGTTTCGCCATTGATGACGGCGGTGCGCAGCCAGTTTGATTCCACGCTGCCGTGCGGCACATCACGAACTTCCCAAGGCGCGCCTTTGGCGGGGATTTCAACCAGACTGGCGGAAGTTCGCTGCCGCAGCTTGATGCGCGGATTCACAGGGTCGGCCATCGTCACGCCATCCACCGTGAAGGAATACAAGTGGATCGTTGCTTCAATCCCGCCG
Source organism: uncultured Heliomicrobium sp. (assembly GCA_964383955.1). Classification (GTDB taxonomy): domain Bacteria; phylum Acidobacteriota; class Blastocatellia; order RBC074; family RBC074; genus RBC074. Next base: position 2,945 of record CAYLJQ010000251.1, read on the forward strand.
AGCGTTGCGCTCCAAATTCCTTCGGCATCTTTTGTCATTGGATGTTTTGTGCCGACGGGCATCCAGTCGCCAAACAGCGTGACTTCAGCGGCTTTGGGCGCGCGAATGCGAAATGTGACTTTGCCATCGGCGTGAACCTCAGGCGAAACCAAGCCATCAGGCGGCGGAGTTTGCGCCAAGCCGGATGCTGATAGAAACAGCACTGCAACGAGAAGAAACCATTTTATCTTCATGACTTAGTCCTCGATTTTTTGCCTTTACCTGTTTTCCGTGGCAAGTCGTTCCAAGCTTCTACATAACTTAAATAAGGAAACTCACCACAAAATTCACAAAATTCACAAAATGGAGTTGTCGCCAACAGGGGCTTGAAGATTCTTTTTGTGGTTTTTGCGCTTTTTGTGGTTCATTCATTGGCGTTAAGTTGAACACAGTCTCCAGCTACTGTTCCACGTATTCAACGCCCAATTCAGTCAGTTTGGCGCGCAAGCCATAAAAATCCACGCCGAGCTCACCAGCTTTCAATCGTTCGCGCGACTTCTGTTCCTTTTCAAGGCGCTGCTGCCCAAGTTTGGCGACTTCGGCGGCAAGTTCGCGCCGAATGACGACTACGCCGTCAATATCACCGACAACAATATCGCCGGGACGCACGATCGCTCCCGCGCAAACGACTTCAATATTTACCGAACCGGGCGTCGCTTTGACCGTCCCTTGCGCAGAAATCGCTTTTGACCAAACGGGAAAATTCATTGCGGTCAGATCGGCCACATCTCGCACTCCGGCATCAATCACCAGGCCGGCAATGCCATGCGCCTGGCACGAAGTCGCCAGCAATTCACCGAACATTCCATCCGTGGATTCCGACATCGTGGTGACGACAAGCACATCGCCTGGCTGGCAGACTTCAATTGCTGCGTGAATCATCAAGTTGTCGCCCGGCTGGCAGGAAATAGTGACGGCGGAACCAGCAACGCGTGCCGACGGATAAATCGGGCGCATGCACGGATTCAGCAATCCTGTGCGGTTTTGGGCTTCGTGAACTGTGGCGACGCCCTGTTCGCCAAGCGTTTTGATGGCTTCTGCATCTGCGCGCTGGATGGATTTAACGATTCGATATTTCATAAAAGCTTCTTGCGCCCAACCGCCTGATGGTTGCTGTTATGTTTTCCAGGCAGGCAACAAGTGTTTTTGGATTTTGCCCAGTGCTGTGCGCGGCAAACTATCAACGCGCACGAAAGCGCGCGGCATTTTGAAGGATGCCAAAGCGCAACGACAAGCTTCTGTCACCGCCGCTTCATCAAAATCCTCATCGGCAACGATATAGGCTACGGGCAATTCGCCTCGGCGTTCGTCCGGAACGCCGCAAACCACGGCTTCGCGCACGCCTGGCAATTCCAGCAACACTTCTTCAATTTCGCGTGGATAGATGTTGAAGCCGCCTGAAATGATCAATTCCGTGCGCCGGCCCCGCAGTGTGATGTACCCATCGGTTGATCGTTCGCCCAAATCGCCGGTGCGAAACCAATTGTCGGCAAAAGCTTCTGCCGTCGCGTCCGGACGCCGCCAGTATCCAGCGCAAACATTCGGGCCGCGAACCCAAACTTCGCCGACTTCGCCGTCGGTCACCGGCTGCATTGCGGCGTTCAAAATCCTGACGGAAACGCCCGGCAGCGGAAACCCAACAGAACCTGGCCGTCGTTCGCCTTCATACGGATTGCTGATGTTCATCAGCGTTTCGCTCATCCCGTACCGTTCCAGAATTGTGTGGCCAAACTTTTCGCGAAATGTTTCCAGGATGTTGGCAGGCAGTGGAGCCGAGCCGCAAACAAACAGCCGCATGCGCTGGCCAATGCGCTGCGCCAGATCGTCCGGCAATTCCAGCAAACGTACATAAATGGTCGGAACTCCGAAAAAGAGCGTCGGCTGAAACGATTCAAACAGCGCAGGCGCGCGATTGATGTCGAACCGTTCGACCAGCCGCATGCGGCATCCACTGGCCAGCCAGATGTGAATGCCGTTGCCGAGTCCATGAACATGAAAGAGCGGCAGCGCAGCCAGATAGCGATCTGATTCGGTGATGCGCCAACAGGCCAGCAAGTTGACGGTGTTGGCCAAAAAATTGTTGTGCGTCAGCACTGCGCCTTTCGAACGTCCCGTCGTGCCGGATGTGTACACAATCGCTGCCGCATCGTCTCCGTCAATTGCTGCTTGCACGCTTGAGCCTTCGTAATCCAGCGCTGCGGCTGCCAGTTCATCTACATCCCAAACGGCAATGCCAGATGGAACCAGCGGCGCAAGTTCGCGCGTGGTAACAACCACTTTCGGCTCGGAGTCGGCGACAATGTGTCCGACTTCGCGTTCGCGGTACAGCACATTGATCGGCACGACGATGACGCCTGTTTTGACAGAAGCCAAAAACAAGTCAATGAATTCGACGCGGTTCGGCAGAAAAAACGCCAGCCTGTCACCGCGCATCAGCCCGCGTTCAACAAACAGCCGCGCCAGACGATTGCTGCGGATGTCCAGTTCTCCAAAGGTGAGCGTCGCGACGGTTCCGTCCGCCAGATCGTAGTCAATTGCCGGAGCGGTCAAGCGGCCAACCAGCGAAAGATTGAAAAGGTCAGTCAATTGCATTTTGTGTTTGTAGAATTTTTTGATTGAAACTTCGGGGCGGATTGTAGCCCGTCGCTTTCAGTTCGCAAAAAGTTTGGAGTCTGAACAATCTTCTCTGTTCGTGTTTCCGGCGATGATTTAGCATACGCCGACATGTAGACCATCCACGCAGAAGTCGTTAACGCATAGAAATTGAGAGGAAATAAGAATGAGCGCGCGTAAAAGCTCTTTTGTCTTACTGACATTTGGCCTTTTGTTCGTCCTTGCCGTAAACGCCATCGCACAGGCTTTGCCGTCCAATCACGTTGATGATTTTTCTGGCAAACCGCGCGTCATCGTCCTGACTGATATGGGCAATGAACCGGACGACCAGATGTCTTTTGTGCGACTGCTGCTGTATGCAAACGAACTTGATCTGGAAGCACTGGTTGCCACTACGTCCACCTGGCAGAAAGCAAAAGTTCAGACTGAACCCATGCATAAGATTGTCGCGGCGTATGGCCAAGTGCGCGCCAACTTGCTGAAACACGTTGCGGGCTGGCCGGAAGCGGCCCAACTGGATGCGATGGTGATTTCGGGACAGCTTGCTTATGGAATGGCGGCGGTTGGCGCTGACAAAATGTCGCCCGGCGCTGAAGCCATCATTCGTTCTGCCGAGAAAAACGATCCGCGTCCACTGTGGATTTCCATCTGGGGCGGCGCAAACACTCTGGCGCAGGCGCTGACGCAGTTGCGTGCAACTCGTTCAGCCGCCGAAGTTGACAAGCTCGTCGCAAAGCTCCGGGTGTATTCGATTTCCGATCAGGACGATGCCGGTCCCTGGATTCGCCGCGAATTTCCCAACCTGCATTACATCGTCAAACCCAGCAGCCCGGACAGCGGCGAATATCTTTACGCCACCTGGACGGGCATCAGCGGAGATATGTATTACCGCAATGGCCAGGGAGCCGATAGCAGCACTGTCACCAATGAATGGCTGGAAACGAACATTCGCGCAAAAGGCCCCTTGGGCAAACTGTATCCGCACTTCGCTTTCATTATGGAAGGCGACACGCCTGCGTTTCTGGGCCTGACAAACAATGGGCTGAACAGTTATCGCAACCCAAGCTGGGGCGGTTGGAGCGGGCGTTACATCTGGCGGCAACCTTACGGCGAAACGCATTCGATCTGGACGCAAGGCGGCGATATGTTTCGGCGTGTAACTTCAGAAGATTCCATCATCGGCCTGGATGGCAAAGCATACATCTCGGATCAGGCGACAATCTGGCGCTGGCGCACGGCATTTCAACATGAATTTGCTGCGCGCATGGATTGGACGATCAAACCGTTTGCTGAGGCCAACCATAACCCATTGGTTGTCGTGAATGGCAAAGAGGGCACAGCGCCGATCACCATCGAAGCGCAAGTTGGCCAACCGATCACGCTCGACGCCAGTCTGAGCAAAGACCCGGACGGCAACAGGCTCAACTACAAATGGGTTCATTATGAAGAAGCGGGTTTTGTGCCCGGCGTGAACATGGCGGCAGTCACAATTGCTCAAGGCAGCACCGCCAAGGCAACCGTTACCGTTACGGCGTCGTGCCGTCCGGTTTGGCGTCCGATGAACAGACCCTGCCCGAATGGAATTGCCCACGTCATCCTTGCTGTTACGGACAACGGCTTGCCAACGCTAACGTCTTACCGCCGCATAATTCTGAATGTCACTTCTGCGCGCAGCAATTGACTGGAAATCTTTGGCACAAAATTAGGCTCTTGATTTCAATCAATTCGCTGTCGTACTTGCGCGCCAGGAATTCTTGACGCGTTTTAGGAATTGCCATATTGTTCGCCCCCAAAACAAACAGTGGGAATAGGCACTATCTTCCTTCTGGGCTACGAATACGTGAGAAGGCCGGGGATTCTTTGCCTCCATGCGTTGTTTGAGCAGCTTTAGGCGATGCGCAAGATTGATTTGAACAATTTTCAGGTGGCGACCAGCGAAACGGCTCGCGACATCAATCGCCGTGTGGTGCTGAATCTGATTCGGCAGCATCAGCCGATTTCACGGGCTGATTTGGCGCGGCATTCAGGATTGCAGCGCAGCACCGTTTCGCTGATCACAGAGCAGTTGATCAAAGATCGCTGGGTTACGGAAGGAGCGATTGGCGCAACGCCGCGTGGGCGCAAGCCGCGTTTTCTGTTGTTAAACAAAACGCGCGCGGGAATTATTGGCGTCAATATACGGCCTGCGCTGACCAGCATTGGATTGGCCAATCTGGATGCGCAGTTTCTGGCCCAGGAATCGCTGCCCACATCACAAGACCCTGAGCAATTCATTGCCGACTTGATTGAGCGCATCGGCGGGTTGATCAAAGCGCATCCGGAAATTGCCTATGAAGGGATTGGCGTCAGCTTGCCGGGGCGGATTGACCTGGTTTCACAGAAGCTGATGTTTGCGCCGAATCTGGGCTGGACCGATGTTGACTTGCAAGCTCCGCTGGAACAGGCAACCGGCTTGCCGGTGGAACTGGAAAACGCCGCGAATGCCTGCGCTTTGGCTGAAATGTGGTTTGGCCGTCATAACGAAGGCGCCCGGAATCTGGTGGCCGTGACGGTATCGGAAGGCATCGGAGCAGGGATTGTCATCAATGGACAATTGGTTCATGGCTCAAAAGGCGCAGCGGGAGAGTTTGGGCATGTAACGTTGGTAGAAAACGGACTGCCTTGTGCCTGTGGAAATCGCGGTTGCTGGGAAATGTATGCATCCAACTCTGCCGCCGCGCGCTATTACGCCCAAGTCATTGCCCGGCAGCGCAGCTTTAAAATCACGTCAGCAGGAACGGACGCTGCTCTGAATTTCGAAGACATATTGAGTCTGGCGGAAAAAGGCGTGCCCAAAGCCATTGAAGCGTTGGAACAAATGGCACATTACATTGGGGCAGGCCTGTCACTGCTGGTGACCGGTCTGGCTCCTGATGTGATCGTGATTGTGGGAGAGGTTACGCGCGCCTGGCCAAGAATCGGCCCGATTGTTGACCGAGTGATCAAGGAACGTTCATTTACGCATGCTGCGCCGCGTATTTTTCCGACGGACCCGGCTAGCCAGCCACGTCTGCGCGGCACAATCGCTTTGGTGTTACAAAAACATTTCGGCGCACCGCTCGTGGCCTGAAAAGTAATTGTTCATTCTGCATTGTTTGTTGCCAACCCAAACAAAGTGGCCGGTGCTGGGCGAAAGCAGTTGGATTAGCCCCCAAATTACACATCAGCGTCCGGCCAAGTTCTAGGAGTTGGTGCAGCGCAATTTTGAGTCTCCTTCTGGCTTTAAGGCCAAGAAGGATGCAAGCGGAGAGGGATGGTAGTGGTCCCAGGCCTCTCCGCGTAATAAACAACCTCGCAATAACCATTCAGATTTTGTTTTGGAGCCAGGACACGACTTATGTTTTCAAAAACCTGCACCGCATTGCTTTTTCTGACTTTTACACTGTTGGCCACTGCTTTTGCTCAGCAAAAGCCCATCGGCCTATTCGAACATCACGAAGATGTCGGTGCCGTCGCAAAGCCTGGCTCTGTGTCCTATGACGCCGAAAAGCAGACGTACACGATCACAGCTTCGGGCACGAATA